>NZ_JBEOXS010000015.1:0-150405 GCF_040296705.1 Streptomyces sp. NPDC002055 | reverse complement strand
CGACCGATCACATCCACCAGAACAGCCGCGGAGCCGCCCTTGTCGCCGAGGCCATCGACACCTGTCTGCCGACCCAAAGCGCGTAGCCGGTTCCGTCGGCGGGCGCCTGTGCGGTGTCGGTCAGTGAATGATGCCGGTCCGGAGTGCGACCGCCACCATGCCGGCCCGGTCCCCGGTGCCGAGCTTGCGGGCGATCCGGGCGAGGTGGCTCTTCACGGTCAGCGCGGACAGGCCCATGGAGACGCCGATGGCCTTGTTGGACTGGCCCTCCGCAACCAGCCGCAGGACCTCGACCTCCCGGCCGGACAGCTCCCGGTAGCCGCCGGGGTGCCCGGGGGCGCCCGGGGGGCGGCGCTGCATCCGGGCCGCCGCCGCGCCGACCGGCACGGCACCGGGCCGCCCGGGGATGCCCAGGTTGGTGCGGGTGCCGGTGACGACGTACCCCTTGACGCCGCCCGCGAGCGCGTTGCGTACCGCGCCGATGTCGTCGGCGGCGGAGAGGGCCAGACCGTTCGGCCAGCCCGCGGCGCGGGTCTCGGACAGCAGGGTCAGCCCCGAGCCGTCGGGCAGATGGACATCGGCGACGCAGATGTCGCGGGGGTTGCCGACTCTGGGGCGGGCCTCCGCGATCGACGACGCCTCGATGACATCACGCACGCCGAGCGCCCACAGGTGGCGGGTGACGGTGGAGCGGACACGGGGGTCGGCGACGACGACCATGGCCGTCGGCTTGTTCGGGCGGTAGGCGACCAGGCTTGCGGGCTGCTCGAGAAGAACGGACACCAGGCCTCCTGAGGGGGAGTGGTGGGACGTGGGCCGGCCCAGGGGAAGTCGGGGCGATCCATGCGGGAAGGGTCACAGGTTCCTTCGGCAGCAAATCCGGGCAGCTTTAGTCAATGATCACGATTTGGTGAGTAACAATTCGGGCAATTCGGATGCGTGATCGATCGTCAGGGGCGCGGTGGGCGAGCCGGCCTGCCCGGCGCCGGACGGGAGCCGCGCGCGGGGGCCGCACCAGCGCGGGGAGCGGGTGCGGGGCGCGGGCGCGCGGCATGCGGAGCGCGGTGCGGCGGCTCCGGAGCGGGCGGCCACGCGCGCCGGTGCGTGCGGGGCGGTGTGTGCGGGGCGGGGCGGTCTTCCGGCGGGGGTGGTGAGCCGCCGGTGCGGTCGGCGGCAGGCCGCGGCCGGTTGTGGCGGAGTGGCGTCCAGCGCGGCGCACGCCCGTTCGTACGCCGCGCGTGCCACGGCTCCGGCGCTGCCCGGCCCGCCGCCGTGGGCCCTGCGGGGAGTGGGTCAGTGGGGCGGCTGCGGGCCCCGTCGCTGCGGCAGGGTGACCACGGCCCCGTCCGAGCCGCCTGCGGGCGGCAGGCCCGCGATCTGGCACAGCAGCTCGCACCAGGCGGCCAGGTGGGCCCCGGTGTCCGGCACGCCCCCCTTGCCCTCGCGCGGCGTCCACGAGGCGCGGATCTCGATCTGGGTGGCCGGGGCCCGGTTCGCGAGCCCCCCGAAGTAGTGCGAGCCGGCCAGCGTGACGGTGCCGCTCGGCTCCTTGTAGTCGACCCCCCGCGCCTCGAACGCGCCGGTCAGCCACGACCAGCAGACCTCGGGGAGCAGCGGGTCGGCCGCCATCTCCGGCTCCAGCTCCGCCCGGACGAGCGTCACCAGCCGGAAGGTGCCCTTCCAGGCGTCGTGGCCCTTCGGGTCGTGCAGCAGGACGAGCCGCCCGTCGGAGAGGTCCTGGTCGTCCTGGACGACCGCCGCCTCCAGGGCGTAGGTGAACGGGGCGAGCCGCTGCGGCGGACGCGCCGGTTCGATCTCCATCTCGGGCCGGAGCCGGGCTGTGCGCAGCGCCTCGACCGCCTGCCGGAACGGCAGCGGGGCCTCGTCCCCGTCCGTGTTGTCAGCACCGTCCGCAAGGTGTCCCTGAGCCGCAGCCATGCGGGGAAGACTAGGCGGAACGGGAGCCGGGGACGCGTAGGGACACCCGGGAGGCGGCACCCTCTTGGCGGGCGCGTGCGAAGATTTGGTGCGTGAGTGCCATTGAACGCCCGACGGGCCAGCAGCAGACCAGCACAGCCGTAGCCGAGTCGGTGTTCCTGAAGGCGTGCCGCCGCGAACCGGTGTCCCACACGCCGGTGTGGTTCATGCGGCAGGCCGGGCGCTCGCTGCCCGAGTACCTCAAGCTGCGCGAGGGCATCCCGATGCTCGACTCGTGCATGCGCCCCGACCTCGTCACCGAGATCACCCTGCAGCCGGTCCGGCGGCACAAGGTCGACGCGGCGATCTTCTTCAGCGACATCGTCGTCCCGCTCAAGGCCATCGGGATCGACCTCGACATCAAGCCGGGCGTGGGCCCGGTCGTCGCCCAGCCCGTGCGGACCCGCGCCGACCTGGAGCGGCTGCGTCCGCTGGAGCCGGACGATGTGCGGTACGTCGCCGAGGCCGTCGGCATGCTCACCGGCGAGCTCGGGTCCACCCCGCTGATCGGCTTCGCCGGGGCGCCGTTCACCCTCGCCAGCTACCTCGTCGAGGGCGGCCCGTCCCGCAACCACGAGCACACCAAGGCCATGATGTACGGCGACCCGGAGCTCTGGGCCGACCTGCTCGACCGGCTCGCCGACATCACCTCCGCCTTCCTGAAGGTGCAGATCGAGGCGGGCGCCTCCGCGGTGCAGCTCTTCGACTCCTGGGCCGGCGCGCTCGCCCCGGTCGACTACCGCGGCTCGGTCCTCCCCGCCTCGGCCAAGGTGTTCGACGCGGTCGCCGGGTACGGCGTGCCGCGCATCCACTTCGGCGTCGGCACCGGCGAGCTGCTCGGCCTCATGAGCGAGGCCGGCGCGGACGTGGTGGGCGTCGACTGGCGGGTCCCGATGGACGAGGCCGCCCGCCGGGTCCCCGGCAAGGCGCTGCAGGGCAACCTCGACCCGGCCGTGCTGTTCGCGCCGCGCGGCGCCGTGGAGGCCAAGGCCCGCGAGGTGCTGGACGCCGCCCGCGACCTGCCCGGCCACATCTTCAACCTGGGCCACGGCGTGCTCCCCAGCACGGACCCGGACGCGCTCACCCGGCTCGTGGAGTACGTCCACACCGAGACGGCGCGCTAGAGCAGGCCGGCCGGCTCCGGTCCGGCGCCTCCCGCAGGGGCGGCGGCGTGGGGCAAGAGCCGCCGGCAACGAGAACCGGGCGGGAACGGCACAGTGCGCCGTCCCCGCCCGGTTCTCGTGGTGTCGTTCCGGCAGGTCAGGGCGGGCCCGAGCCCAGCAGGGTGAAGGCCCCGTACGCCGCCGAGGCGAGCACCGCCGCGCCCAGCACCACGGCGGTGCGTGCCGGGCGCAGCTTCAGCAGGGCCACCGCCGGGGGCAGCAGCAGGGGGAACGCGGGCATCATCAGGCGCGGCCGCGAGCCGAAGTAGCCCGCCCCGACCAGGGACACGAACACCATCGCCGCCGTGTACACCAGCAGCGGCAGCGGCATCCGCTGCCGGACGCAGAGCCACAGCAGCCACCCCAGCAGCGCCAGCGCGGCGCACAGCCCCAGCCCCGCGAGGAGGTTCGTGGTGAGGTGGTGCCAGACGAATCCGGCGAGCGCCACGCCGCCGTCGAAGCCGTTGCCCCACTGGCCCTGCACCTCGAAGTAGGCGAACAGGCTGCCGTTGCGCACCGCCACATAGAGCACGTAGGCCAGCCAGCCCAGCGGCGCCAGCAGCACCCCGAGCAGCATCCGGCCGTGCTCGCGCAGCATCCGGCCGGGGCGGGCGCCGGCGCGCCAGGCCTGGAAGAGGACGACCGCCGCCGGTATCCACACCGCCGCGACCACCGCCGCCGCCGACGGCCGGGTCAGCCCGGCGAGCACCGCGAGGCCGCCCGCCCAGACCCAGCGCCGGGTCAGCACCGCGTACACCGCCCAGGCGGCCAGCGCGGTGAACAGCGTCTCGGTGTAGGCCATCGACTGCACGAACGCCGTCGGGTACGCCCCCCACAGCACCGCGAGGATCAGCCCCGCCCGGCGGCCGTGCAGCAGCGCGCCCGTGGCGTAGATCCCCCAGGCGGCGAACAGCGAGGCGGTCCAGCTCACCAGCAGCCCCGCGTCCGGCACGCTCAGCGGGGAGAGGGTGGAGATCGCCCGCTCCAGGGCGGGCATCAGCGGGAAGAAGGCGAGGTTCGAGTGGACGTCGCCGTTCGGCAGGTGCACCTCGTAGCCGTAGCCCCCGGTCGCCACCCGGGCGTACCAGAGGGAGTCCCAGCGGGCGCTGAGCAGCGTGTGCGGGCTCTTCCCGGCGACCGACGCGGAGATGCCCAGGACGATCAGCCCCACCGCGCGGGCTCCGGCGTACGCGAGCAGTGCGGGCGCGGCGGCGCGCAGCGAGGCGGTGGCGCGGTCGCGCAGGGACGGACTCGGCGGGGACTCGGTCACGGTCCGGGTGAGTTCGGGCATGGGGGCGATTATCACGGTACGGGCGAGTGCCCCGGGACAGCGGGGAGGGCGGGATTCCGCAGATCCCGGGCCTGGCGGGGCCGTAGCCGCTCCGTCCCGCCGGGGCCGTGAGCCGTTCCGTCCCGCCGCCTACCCCTCGCCCAGCCCCTCGCCCCGGCTGTCCCGCGCCACCGCGGCCGACGCCTTGCGGGCCGCCACCAGCACCGGGTCCCACACGGGTGAGAAGGGCGGCGCGTAGCCCAGGTCGAGGGCGGTCATCGCCTCGACGGTCATCCCGGCGGTGAGCGCCACCGCGGCGATGTCGACCCGCTTGCCCGCGCCCTCGCGCCCCACGATCTGCAGGCCCAGCAGGCGGCCGGTGCGGCGCTCGGCCAGCATCTTCACCGTCATCGGCCGGGCGCCCGGGTAGTAGCCGGCCCGGCTCGTCGACTCGACGGTGACCGTCACGTACCGCAGCCCGGCGGCGGTCGCCTCCGCCTCCAGCAGCCCGGTGCGGGCGATCTCCAGATCGCACACCTTGCTGACCGCCGTGCCCACCACCCCCGGGAACGTCGCATAGCCGCCGCCCGCATTGGTGCCGATGACCTGGCCGTGCTTGTTGGCGTGCGTCCCGAGGGGGATGTGCCGGGTGCGGCCCGAGACGAGGTCCAGCACCTCGACGCAGTCGCCGCCCGCCCAGATGTCCTCCCGGCCCCGCACCCGCATCGCCAGGTCGGTGAGCAGGCCCCCGGAGTCGCCGAGCGGCAGCCCGGCGCCGCGGGCGAGCGAGGTCTCGGGGCGGACGCCCAGCCCCAGCACCACGAGGTCCGCCGGGTACTCCGCCCCCTGCGTCAGCACCGCCGCCACCCGCCCCGCGTCCGTGGTGCGGATCCCGGTGACCTCGGCGCCGGTGACCGTCTCGATGCCCAGCCCGCACATGGCGTCGTGCACCAGCCGCCCCATGTCCGGATCGAGCGTCGCCATGGGTTGGCCCGCCCGCTCCAGCACGGTGACCTCGCAGCCCCGCCGGACCAGCGCCTCGGCCATCTCCACCCCGATGTACCCCGCCCCCACGACGACCGCGCGCAGCCCCGCGCCCCGCCCGCCGAGGGCGTCGACGAGCGCCCGGCCGTCGTCGAGCGTCTGCACCCCGTGCACCCCGTCCGCGTCGAAACCGGGCAGGTCCGGCCGGACCGGCCGGGCGCCGGTGGCCACGACCAGCCGGTCGTACCCCTCCCAGCGCTCGCCGTCGTCCGCGTCCAGGTCCCGCACCCGCACCCGCTGCCGGTCGGGGTCGATCTCGGTGACCTCGGTCCGCAGCCGCAGTCCGATGCCGCGCCGGCGGTGCTCGGTGGCGGTGCGGGCCACCAGGGCGTCCGGCCCGTCGACGTCACCGGCGGCCCAGTAGGGGATGCCGCAGGCGGAGTACGAGGTGTACCGGCCGCGCTCGAAGGCGATGATCTCCAGCTCGCCGGGGCCCTTCAGCCTGCGGGCCGCGGACGCCGCTGCCATGCCCGCCGCGTCCCCGCCGATCACCACCAGCCGCTGCGCCGCCATCGCCCGTGCTCCCTCCGCCGTCCGGTGCCGACCACGCTACGTGCGGGCCGGTCCCGGCAGGGCCCCTTCCGGCCGCCTGTTTCTGCGGACGGCGCGGTCGCGGACGGCGCGGTCGCGTCCGGCCGGGGAGTGCTACCGGTCGGCCCGCGCGGCCGGGGCCCGGGGCGGGAAGCGACGCCCGGTCTGAGAGAGTTGAGCCCATGAACGAGGCGGACGCGCGTACGGCCCATGTCGTTGTCGTCGGAGGCGGAATCGCGGGGCTGGCCGCCGCGCACCGGCTGACCGGAGCCGGAGCACGGGTGACCGTCCTGGAGGCTTCCGACCGGCTCGGCGGCAAGCTGTGGGCGGACCGGATCGAGGGCGCGCCGGTCGACCTCGGCGCGGAGTCGATGCTGGCCCGGCGCCCGGAAGGCGTCGACCTGGCCCGCGAGGTCGGCCTCGGGGCCCACCTCCGGCCGCCCGCCACCACCTCTGCCTCGCTGTGGACCCGCGGCGAGCTGCGTCCCATGCCCACCGGTCATGTGATGGGCGTGCCCGCCGACCCGGCGCCGCTGGCCGCGTCAGGCGTCCTCTCCCCGGAGGCGCTCGACCGGATCGCCGGGGAGCCCGGACTGCCGCCCACCGAGGTCGGCGAGGACGTCGCCGTCGGCGCGTACGTGGCCGCCCGCCTCGGCCGGGAGGTCGTCGACCGGCTCGTCGAACCGCTCCTCGGCGGGGTGTACGCCGGAGACGCCTACCGGATCTCGATGCGGGCCGCCGTGCCGCAGCTCTTCGAGGCCGCGCGCACCCACCCCTCGCTCACCGAGGGCGTCCGCGACATCCAGGCCCGGGCCGCCGCCCGGCAGCAGACCGGCCCGGTCTTCATGGGCATCGACGGCGGCATCGGCCGGCTGCCCCTCGCCACCGCCGACGCCGTCCGGGCGGCCGGCGGCGAGATCCTGCTCGGCGCCGGCGTGGAGAAGCTGCTGCGCCACGGCACCGGCTGGACCGTCGTCGCCGGCGGCCGGCCCCTGGAGGCCGACGCGGTGGTCCTCGCGGTGCCCGCCCCCGCCGCCGCCCGGCTGCTCGCCGGCGACTCCCCGGCCGCCGCCGCCGAGCTGTCCGCCGTCGACTACGCCTCGGTGGCCCTGGTGACCCTGGCGTTCCGCGCCGCGGACGTCACCGGGCTGCCCGAGCGCAGCGGCTTCCTCGTGCCGCCGGTCGACGGCCGCACGATCAAGGCATCCACCTTCTCCAGCCGCAAGTGGAGCTGGCACACCGACGGCGAGGACGCCGACCCGGGGCTCTTCCTGCTGCGCACCTCCGTCGGACGGTTCAGCGACGAGGCGGTGCTCGGACGCGACGACGCCGGCCTCGTCCAGGTGTCCCGCGACGACCTGCGGGACGCCGTCGGCCTCACCGCCCGGCCCGTCGCCACCCGCGTCACCCGCTGGACGGACGGGCTGCCGCAGTACCCCGTCGGCCACCTCGGCCGCGTGGCCCGTATCCGCGAGGAGGTGGCGAAGCTGCCCCGCCTGCGGGTGTGCGGCGCGGCCTACGACGGCGTCGGCATCCCCGCGTGCGTCGCGAGCGCCCGGACCGCGGCCGACGAGGTGCTGGCCGGCCTGCGCGGATAGCTCCTCGGGGCCGACGGCAGCGGAGCGTGCCGCCGGGCCACCCCTGGCGCCGGGCACCCTCGGCGGGGAGCGAGAATGGGCAGCATGACTGCAGCTGCTCAGACTCCCGAAACCGGCAAGGGCCCGAACGCCGGCAAGAAGGCCAAGGACCTCAACGAGGTCATCCGCTACACGCTCTGGTCGGTGTTCAAGCTCCGCGACGTGCTGCCGGAGGACCGGTCCGGATACGCCTCCGAGGTGGAGGAGCTGTTCGAGCAGCTCGCCGCGAAGGACGTCACCGTGCGCGGCACCTACGACGTCTCCGGCCTCCGGGCCGACGCCGACGTCATGATCTGGTGGCACTCGGAGACCTCCGACGCCCTGCAGGACGCCTACAACCTCTTCCGCCGCACGAAGCTGGGCCGCGCGCTGGAGCCGGTGTGGTCGAACATGGCGCTGCACCGCCCCGCCGAGTTCAACAAGTCGCACATCCCGGCCTTCCTCGCCGACGAGGTCGCCCGGGACTACGTGAGCGTCTACCCCTTCGTCCGCTCCTACGACTGGTACCTGCTGCCCGACGAGGAGCGGCGTGCGATGCTCGCCGACCACGGCAAGATGGCCCGCGGCTTCCCGGACGTCCGGGCCAACACCGTCGCGTCCTTCTCGCTCGGCGACTACGAGTGGATCCTCGCCTTCGAGGCGGACGAGCTGTACCGCATCGTCGACCTGATGCGGCACCTCCGGGCGTCCGAGGCCCGGCGGCACGTGCGCGAGGAGGTGCCGTTCTACACCGGACGGCGCAAGGCCGTCGCCGATCTCGTGGCGGGGCTGGCCTGACGCCTCCGGCCTGACGAAGGGCGGATCCGGTCCCGAAGCCGGATCCGCCCTCCCCCAGGGGCCCTTGCACGGTGCCCGCCCGGACCGCACGGCCTCACCGGGCACGATGAGCGCCCGTTCGAGGCGCGCGCCGGTCAGATGCCGGGGCGGGGCACCGCGCGCAGTTGGCGCTCCGGCACCTGGTGCTCACGCGGGTCGGGCTCGGCGTGCGGCCCGCAGTACGCCTTCGCGCCCGGGGTACGGCCGCGCAGCAGGTACTCCTCGAAGTGCCGGTTCACACAGGCGTTCTCGCCCTGCGCGATGCCGTGCGTCCCCGCCCGGCGCTCGGTGACCAGCGACGATCCGGCCAGCCTGCGCTGGAGCTCCAGCGCCCCCGCGTACGGGGTGGCGGCGTCCCGCTCGGCGGCGAGGATCAGCACCGGGGGCAGCGCGCCCGCGGTGGTGCGGACGTCGAGGGCCTGCTGCCGGGGCTCCTGCCAGTACGCGCACGGCAGGTTCATCCAGGCGTTGTCCCAGGTCTCGAACGGAGCCGACCGGGCCAGCAGGGTGTTGTCCCGGTCCCAGGTGGCCCAGCTGGTGGGCCAGGGCGCGTCGTTGCACTCCACCGCCGTGTAGACGGCGAGCGCGTTCTCGTCCTCGACGGCGTCCTCCGGGCGCGGCCGGGCCTGGTCGACGAGCTGCTTCGGCTTGCCCTGGAGGTACTGCGACAGGGCCTGGGCGCGGCGAGGCCAGTACGCGTCGTAGTAGCCGACCTTCAGGAACGCCGCCTGCAGCTGCTCCGACCCCACCACCCCGCCGGCCGGCTCGCGTTCCACCTTGGCGCGTGCCTTCTCGTAGGAGGCCAGCACCGCCTGCTGGGTTGTGCCCAGGTGGAAGACGGAGTCGTGCTTGGCGACCCAGCGGCGCCAGTCGGCCCAGCGGCTCTCGAAGGCGAGCGACTGGTCCAGGTTGGCCTGGTACCAGATCTGCTTCGGGTCGGGGTTGACCGCGCTGTCGAGGACCATCCGCCGCACCTTGCCGGGGAACAGCGTGGCGTAGAGCGAGCCCATGTACGTGCCGTAGGAGGCGCCGTAGAAGGTGAGTTTCTGCTCGCCGAGCGCCGCGCGGATCACTTCGAGGTCGCGGGCGTTGTTGAGCGAGGTGTAGTGCCGCAGCGATGTGCTCATCCGGGAGGAGCAGCCGTGGGCGTACGCCTCCGCCCTGGCCCGGCGGACCTGCTTGTACTCCTCGGACGGGTGGAGCGGCAGGTTCGTGGGCGCCTTGGCCTGCTCCGCGGAGTCCTGGCAGGAGACCGCCGCGGAACGGCCGACGCCGCGCGGTGCGTAGCCCACCAGGTCATAGGACCTGGCCACGGACTTCCACTCGGGGAGCGCCGCGTACAGCGGGAACGCCATTCCGGAGGCCCCCGGGCCCCCGGGGTTGAACAGCAGCGCGCCCTGGCGCTCCGCCCGGGTGCCGGCGGCCCGGGTACGGCTGACGGTGAGGGAGATCTTCCGGCCGTCCGGCTCGGCGTAGTCCAGCGGCACCGAGACGGTGCCGCACTGCGCGGGGCTCGGCAGGTCCTCGGTGCGGTGGCAGCGCCCGAAGCGGACCCCCGTGGCCGTGGCGCGCTGCACGGCGACGGCGGTGCCCCGCGCCTCGGCGGTGTCACCGGGCGTGCCACCGGGTGGCGGGGAGAGGCTTCCGGCAGGAGTGGCGACGACTGCGGTCAGGACCAGCGACCCGAGGGTGCCGTACAGCACTGCTGCTCTCACAGGGTCATCCCCTCATACGAAGAAATATGACAAGGGATGATCAGTGGGGAAAATGCCGAAGTAAAGGACCGTTCCGCGTGTCGGGGCGGAACCGCCCGACCGGCCCAGCAGGGGTGGCGCGGGGCCGTGTGGACGGCGTAGTGGGGGCGGGGCGCGGGCCGTGCGGATGGTTGCGCAGGGGCGCGTCGCCGTGCGGACGGCGTGACGGGACGCGGGACGCGGGACGTGCGGCCGTGCGGCCGTGCGGCCGCTGCGATGGGGCGCGATGCCGAGTGGTCCCGGGAGACCGCCGCAGGGGGCGGTCCGTCGGCGTCCCCACCCGGTCAGTGCGTCCGGCGCATCCCGGCGAGCAGGCGGGCGAGACGGCCGCGCGGCAGCGGCGCGGGGCCGGAGCGCTCGCGCCACCAGGCCTCCAGCCGCCGCCGCACCGCGGGGTCCGGCGCGTGCCCGGAGCCGGGGCGGTGCAGCAGGTGCTCCGCGAAGTCCAGGGCGTCCCGGCGGTAGCCGCCGGACATCGGGCGGGTCCGGGCATACCGCAGGAACGCCGGCCGGTAGCCGCTGCCGAGCAGGTCCGGCAGTTCGGGGGCGACCTTGGCGACGACATCGGCGCGCTTGGCGCGGAGGGCACGGCTCTGGACCCGCAGCCGCCCGTGGTCGAAGCCCTCGGGCGCGGGGGTGCCCGCCACCAGGGCGGAGAGCAGGGCGGTCTGGGCGAGCGCCAGCCGCTGCCGGGCGGCGTCACCGGCCGCCGCGGCCTCGCCGTCGGGGAGCGAGGCGGCGTCGACCGGCTCCGGCGGGAGCGGCTCGGCCGAGCCGGCGGCCTCGGACGGAGCGGCGCCCTCGGGCGGGGTGCCTTCGCCGGCCGGGTCGGCGTCGCCGGGCCGGGGGCTCTCTCCGGAGGGGACGGCCGGTTCGGCCGGGCCGGTGGCATGCGGGGCGGCGGCCCGTTCCGCGAGGGCGGGCACCGGTGCCGGGGAGGCCGTCCGGCCCGCCGTCGTGGTGCGCCCGTCCGCGGAGCGGGCCACCACTCCCCGGATGGTGTCGAGTTCGGCCGCGAGCTCCCCGGGCGGCGGGAAGTCCTCGTCCCGTTCCAGCAGGACGCCGGGCGGGTCGGTGCGGGAGCAGAGGTCGGCCAGCACCTCCAGCACCGGCTCCGTCACCGGATGGGCGTGGCTGTCGTGCCACACCCCGTCCTTCTCCACGCCGCCCGCCACATGCACGTAGGCGATGGCGTCGACCGGCAGCCCGTCCAGCGCCGCCGCCGGGTCCTCGCCCCGGTTGACGCGGTTGGTGTGGAGGTTCGCGACATCGATGAGGAGCCGTACGCCCGTCCGTTCCACCAGCTCGGAGAGGAACTGCCCCTCCGTCAGCTCCTCGCCCGGCCAGGCGATCAGCGCGGCGATGTTCTCCAGGGCGAGCGGCACGGGCAGCGCGTCCTGCGCGATGCGCACGTTCTCGCAGAGGACGTCCAGGGCCTCGCGGGTGCGCGGCACCGGCAGCAGGTGGCCCGCCTCCAGCTCCGGCGAGGCGGTCAGCGGGCCGCCCGCCCGGACGAACGCGATGTGTTCGGTGACCAGCGGCGCTCCCAGGGCCTGGGCCCGCTCGGCGAGTGCGGCGAGCCGGCCGGGGTCCGGCCGGTCGGCGCCGCCGAGCCCCAGCGACACCCCGTGCGGGACGATCGTGGTGCCGCGCTCGCGCAGCCGCTGCAGCGGCTCGGGGAGGTGGCCCGGGCAGATGTTCTCGGCCACGACCTCGACCCAGTCCAGACCCGGCAGTTCCGCCACGGTCCCGGCGATCTCGGGCCGCCATCCGATGCCCGTACCCAGGCGCTCCATCGTTCGCCCCCTCCCTCGCGTGCTGTCCACAGGTGCCCGTGTGATGGCCCCCGCATGCCGGGCCGAACCCCGCGGCGCCGTGGTTCAGAGGTTGATTTGAGGTTCGGCGCGTGCGACCGGCCCGGGGCGCCGGCCGCAGCCGGGCCCCGGGCCCGTCGGGGTCAGGTCCCTCCCCGGGGCTCAGTAGCCCCCGGAGGTCGTATCGGGTCCGCCCGGCTCGACGCCGGATCCGCCCGGCTCCACGCCGGATCCGCCGGGGTCGGTCCCCGTGCCGAGCTGCGGCTCCGAGGTGGAGCCCGGGGCGGGCTCGCCCGTCGGCGCGGCGGACGGCTTGGACGTCGTCTTCACACCGTCGCCCGGGACGACCGGGATCGGGGCGGGGATGTTGGTCGAGCTGGGCGGCGGCGGGCCGGTCGGCTGCGCCGGGGGAGCGGTGGCCACATCGTTCACGATCGCGTCGAAGTCGACCATGCCGGTGCGCTCCAGCATGGTGATGTGGTCGAGGACCGTCGCATTGGCGTCGTCGGCCATCTGCCGCACGAGCGTGTTGCGGGTGGTGTTCCGGATGTTGCCTATCGCGCCGAAGATCTTGCCGTGCGCGGACCGCAGGAGCATGGCGAACTTCCGCTGGTACTCCGTGCCCTGCGCGTCCGAGAGCTCCTTCAGCCAGCCCTGCTGCTGCGCGTTCGGCTGGTTCGGCAGCTCGACCCCGAGCTTCGCCGAGATGTCGCGGACGCGCTTGTCGAGGTCCGTGTGCCCGACGATCAGGTGGTCCCCGGCATCCTTGATCGCCTTCGTGGGCGCGCGCTCCATCGCCTGCTGCCCCGCCGGGAGCTCCCACAGTCCGGCCAGCCGCACCTTGACCAGGAAGTCCCGGTCGACGGCGGACAGCGGGCCCCACTTGGTGTCCACGCTGTCGATGGACGGGTTGTTCGTTCCGGGCCCCGCCCGGTCGGCATAGGACCACACGGGATAGATCAGGGCGCTGAGCGTCGCGACGAGCGCCACGATGATCAGCTTGGTCGCGTTGATGTGTCGCAAGGTGTCTCCTGCAGGGGCGGCACACGGGGGTGCACTCGGCACAGATGCCGGGCCGGCCGGATCTGCGGCCGAAGCGGGTCGAGTTCGGTCAGCCGAGCGCCGACCGAGCGGACGGTCGAGCGGCGTCGAGCGGCTGAGCCGGGGCCGTACGGCACGGGCTGGACTTCAGGGGCATCTCTCGACGCGGTGACCTCCCTCGACGGGCTGGGGACGGCGGGCCGTGGGGGGAGTGGCCCGGGGCGTGATGGTGTGCGGGTGGCACGGATGAGTACGCAGCGCGCCCGCCGCGCGTTCAATGCGCTCCGAAGGAATACCGATGGGTAGCCGGACGGGCCGCGGGAGTTGTGCTCCCGCGCTGGAGGACGGGGCGGGGGTCAGCCGGTCCGCAGCGCCGGATGGTCCGCGATGACCGTGGCCGAGCCGGGCGCGATCTCGGTGAAGCCCGCGTCCCGGACGACGGGCAGGCCGGCCGCGGTGAGCCGTTCCCAGTGGGCCGGGTCCGGGGTGCGCACCCGCAGGGCGAAGTCCGCCGCCCGCCAGGCATCCCGGTCCGCGGCCGACAGCCGCCACCAGGCCAGCTGGGCGCCGTGGCCCGCCTGGGCCATCGCCTTGCCGGCCGACATCGTCACCGCGGGGTTGAGCCACAGCACCGGTCCGGCCGTCTCCGGTGCCGCGGGCGGCTCGGGGTCGTCCAGTTCGGTGCCGGAGACCTGGAGCTTGACGAGCTCCTTCGGCCAGCCGTCGAGCGGAACCGGCGGGAAGACCCGCACCTCCGCGGACGCCCCGGTCACGGTGATGCCCGGCAGACCCTCCGCGCGCCGCCACTCCGCGCCGCGCGCCCGCCGCACCACCTTGCGGATCCGCGCGTCCTGTCAGTCCCGCACGGCCTCGGACCACGCGCCGTCCTCGTCCGTCGCGCGCTCGTCGGACAGCAGGGTGAGCACCGCGCGGGCCGCCGTCTCCAAGGCGTCCGTACGCGCCGGGGGAGCGGCGCGTTCCAGCCGGACCACCAGCGGCAGGACGAACTGCGGCGCCGCGTCCCGCTCGGTCGTCCCGGCCCGGAACGGACCGGGGCCGGAACCGGCGCAGGGGGCGGTGCTGCTGGGGCTGGTGTCGGCGTTCGTCACCCGTCCAGTCTGACAGCAGCGGGCGCGGCGGCTCCGGAGGGTGTTGGCGGAGCAGATTGTTCCGGGGGAACATGCCGCCATGCACAGCGATCTCTTCGCCTCCCGGAACATGGCCGAGCCGGCCACCGCGCCCGGCATGACCCTGCAGAACTCCAAATCGATCAAGTACGCCGTGCACGGCGAGTGCTACGCGCGTCAGGGTGCGATGGTCGCGTTCCGCGGGGATCTCCAGTTCGAGCGGCGCAGTCAGGGCATGGGGAACTTCCTCAAACGCGCCGTCACCGGCGAGGGTCTGGCCCTGATGGCCGTCCGGGGCCAGGGCGAGGCCTGGTTCGCCCACGAGGCCGCGAGCTGCTTCATCGTCGATCTCACCCCCGGCGACAGCCTCACCGTCAACGGCCGGAACGTGCTCTGCTTCGACTCCTCCCTCTCCTACGAGATCAAGGTGCTCAAGGGCGCCGGGATGACCGGCGGCGGCCTCTTCAACAGCCAGTTCAGCGGCCAGGGCAAACTCGGCATCGTCTGCGAGGGTGAACCCATCGTCATACCCGTGTCCCCGCAGGCCCCGGTGTGCGTCGACACCGACGCGGTCGTCGGCTGGAGCTCCGCGCTGCAGACCTCGCTGCACCGTTCGCAGAGCTTCGGCTCGATGCTGCGCGGCGGTTCGGGCGAGGCGGTGCAGCTCCGGCTCGACGGCGAGGGCTTCGTCATCGTCCGGCCCAGCGAGGCCGTGCCCGAGCGGAAGACCGGCAACTGACGTGGAGCTGCGCGGTGTCGGCCGCCGCTACGGGCTCGGCGGCCCCTGGGTGCTCCGCGGCGTCGACCTCGACCTGGCCCCGGGCACCCTGGTGCGCGTCGAGGGCGGCAACGGCAGCGGCAAGTCCACGCTGCTGCGGCTCCTCGCCGGCATCGACACCCCCAGCGCCGGGCGGATCGCCGGACGGCCGCGCACCGCGTACGTCCCCGAACGGTTCCCCGGCGGGCTGCCCTTCGACACCCTCGGTTACCTCACCCACCTCGGCCGGGTGCACGGGCTGCGCGGAGAGGCGGCCGCCCGGTCCGCCGACACCTGGCTGACCCGCTTCGGCGCCGACGGGCACGCCCGCACCCCGCTCGCCGAGCTGTCCAAGGGCACCAGCCAGAAGGTGGCGGTGGCGCAGGCCCTGATGGCCGGCCCCGGCCTGCTCGTCCTCGACGAGGCCTGGACCGGCCTGGACCAGCAGGCCCGCGGCGTCCTCGACCGGGCCGTGGCCGAACGCGTCGCCGACGGCGGCACCGTGGTCTTCGTGGACCACGACCCGCGCCGCCTCGCGGGCGCCACCGACGCGGCCCACCGGGTCGAGGACGGCGGCCTGGTCCCGGTACGGCGCCGCTCCGGCACCGACGAGGAGGACGGCCCGCGGGTCCGGATCGAGGCCGAGGGCCCGCCCGGAGCCGAACCGCCGGCCGGACTGCCCGGCCTCCCGGCCGCGGAGCCCACGCCGTCGGGGACCACCCGGCTCACCGTCGCCGCCGCGCACTCCGACGCCCTGCTCCGCGCCCTGCTCACCGCCGAACCGCCCTGGCACGTGCACGCGGTGACCCCGGCCGGGCCGGGCACCGGGCCAGGCACCGGAACCGGAACCGGAACCGGGACCGCCGGCCCGGGCCCGGGCCCGGAGACCGATGTGCTGCCGGCCGCTGGCCCG
This sequence comes from Streptomyces sp. NPDC002055, assembly GCF_040296705.1. NCBI lineage: Bacteria > Bacillati > Actinomycetota > Actinomycetes > Kitasatosporales > Streptomycetaceae > Streptomyces > Streptomyces sp. NPDC002055. The sequence goes on along the minus strand of NZ_JBEOXS010000015.1, from coordinate 134,561 downwards.
GATAGGAGTCCGGACGCATGGTCAGCCCCCGACCCGGAACCGGACGCCCGGCCGGCGGGCGGCCCGGAAACGGATACCCGGCCCGGCCCGGAACCGGACGCCCGGCCGGCCGCCGGCCCCGAAACGGAGGCCCTGTGACCGCCCTCGTCCGCTACCAGGCCGCGCTGCTCCTGCGGTCCCAGCGCTGGCTGCCGCCGGTGCTGCTGTACGCGGCGTTCCTGGTCGTCTCGGTGCAGGCGGGGCAGCCGGTGCTGGACTCCCTCGGCTACGCCGCGGCGGCGCTGCTCCCCGTCACCGCCTGGCTGGTCCGGGTCTGCGCCACGAACGAGCCCGCAGCGGCGCGGCATTGCGCCGCCGCCGCTGCCGGGGCCGCCCGGGTGCACCTGGCCGCCGTGCTCGTCGCCCTGCTCGCGGCGGTCGGCCTGGCGGCCGTGACGACCCTGCTGGTGGCCGTGATCAGCGATCCCCACAGCGCGGACCGTCAGGTGAGGGTGCCCGTGCTGCCCGCCGCCGCGGCCGGATTCCTCGGGGCGCTGGTCTGCGCCCTGCTGGGCACGGCCGTCGGAGCCCTGTGCAACCGCCCGCTGCTGCACAGCACCGGCCGTGCCGTGCCGGCCACCGCGCTCGCCGCCCTGCTCGTCCTCGTCATCGGCGGATCGCCGGCGAACGCGGCGGTCACCGGGCTCGTCACCGGATCGCTGACGGGCACCGTGACCCTGCCCTGGCTGCCGCTCGCCGCCTCCGCCGTCCTGGCGGCCGCGGCGACGGCCACCGCCTGTGTGCTGAGCGCCCGCCGCCCCTGACCGCCGGTGCCGTCAGGGGCGGCGGACGGGTGCCCGCTGTCATCCGTCCCGTACGGCTCAGGGATTCGGCACCGGCATCCACGATCCGCCGGCCCTCCGCGGGGCGACGGACCCAGCGGAGGAAGCCGTGGACGCGGACGCGGCGGAGGCCGACGGGGCGGCGGAAGCGGACGGAGCGGCGGAGCGGGAGGGCGCCCCCGCGCTCGGCCGGACCGATGCGCCCGCGCTCGGCGCCCCGCCGCCCGGCCGCGCGGCTTCCGGCTTCGCGGCACTCGGCTTCCCTGCATTCGGCTTCTCGGCGCTGGGCTTGTCGACACCGGCGACACCGGGCTTCTCTGTACCGGGCTTCGCGGCGCTCGGCTTCGCCGGACGCTTCTCGGCCGCCTCCTGCTCCGCGGCCACCAGCTCCGACACGCGCACGAAGCGGTAGCCCTTCGACCGGAGTTCGGGCACGATCCGCGCCACCACCTCGTCCGTCACCGGCGCCGTGCTGAGCGAGCTCCGCAGGTCCACCACCGATCCGGGTCTGACCTGCGCCAGCACCCGGTCGGCGACCTTCCGGGTGTCGGTCGCGCCGGCGTCCCCGCCCGGCACGTCCCACCGGACGGCCGTCATCCGGGTGGGCGCGACGGCCTTGAGGGTCCGCTCGTCGAAGCACTTCTCGGGGAAGCGGACGTACGGCATCTGGCGTTGTGCCCCGGCCCGTCGGATGGCGGTCACGGTCCGCTCGACCTCCTTGCGCAGGTCCGCGGCCGGCCGCTTCGCCTGGCACGGGGAGGCGGCGGGCCGCTCGCCGGCGTGGACGGCCGCCTCGAACAGCGGGTCGCGGCCGATGGATCCCGCCTGCTCGGCGTACTCGCGGGTCCACCGCTCCGTCAGGAAGAAGGTGGCCGGGACCTTCATCCGGCGCAGCGTGTCGGTGAGGGCCGGGTTGTCGAAACGCTCGCCGCCCGCGGCCCGCGCGCTCTGGTCGGCGGCCATCGCCGCGTCGAAGCTGAGCGCCACGGTCCTGGCGCCCTCGCGCGGCCCGTGCGAGAAGACGGGGGTGAGCCCGCCGGGGCCCGGCGGCAGGGCCGGCGCCGCGGGCTGCCCCGCCGCTCCGCCGGGCGACTTGGAGGGTGCGGCACCGGCCGCCTGTCCTCCTTCGGGCTCGGCGGCGGCTCCTCCACACGCCGTCAGGGCCACGGCGCACAGCGGAAGCAGAGCCCGGCCGAAGGACTGGAACATCCGGGAGCGGGCCCGTGGCCCGGTGGAGTCGATCATGCTCGGAGAGTAACCGCGCCCGCGTTGATCGGCGCGCTGTCGTCCCCCGCCCGATGCTCCGGCCAGGTGCCCGGCGCTCCGCCGGGCACCTCGCCCGCGGCCGATCGATGCCCGGCCGCGGGCGCCGCGGCGGGCTCAGCGCCAGGGGCCGGTGACGGCGAACGTGGTGCCCGGGGTGTAGCAATTGACGTACATGGTGCGGCTGTCCGGGGCGAAGGTGACGCCGGCGAACTCGCCCCACTCCGGCTTGTCCGGGGTGCCGATGTTCTGCCGGCCGCGGGCCATCGGATACACCTGTCCCTGCCGGGTGACCCCGTAGACGTGCTGGGCGCCGTTGCCGTCCTCACACACCATCAGCCCGCCGCCGGGCGCGAGGGTGATGTTGTCCGGCGATTCGCCGGGCAGCTGCACATCGGTCCTCGATCCGAAGCGCACGACCAGGGTCAGCCGACGGCGGTCCGGGTCGTACCGCCACACCTGACCGAAGTGATCGGCGGCCGAACCCTCGGCGCGCTTGGCGAAGCTGGAGACGAAGTACACCGAGGAGCCGCCCCAGTAGCACCCCTCCAGCTTCTGGGCGTGGGTGATGCCCCGGGACCCGAAGTCCTGGAGCCGGACCGGGGTCTGCCGGGCCAGCGGGTCGGGCACGGTCACCCACTCGATGCCGTCGAAGCTCGTGCCGGTCCGGCGTACGGCGGACAGGTCGGCCACTCCCGGGACCCGCATGGCCTGGAGCCGGCCGCCCGCCCGCAGCGATCCCGTCCCGCCGAGCGGCTGCTCCGGCAGGAAGCGGTAGAAGAGGCCGAACGGTTTGAGGAAGGCGTCCTCGGTCTCGTAGACGATGCCGCGGACCGGGTCGACGGCGATCGCCTCGTGCTGGAAGCGCCCCATGGCGGTGAGGGGCACGGCTCCGGTGCGGTGCGGATCGCGCGGATCGACCTCGAAGATGAAGCCGTGGTCCTTGGTGTAGCCGTTGGTCCCGGCCTTGTCCTCGGTCTCCTCGCAGGTCAGCCAGGTGTGCCAGGGGGTCGGGCCACCGGCGCAGTTGACCGCGGTGCCGGCGATGGCGACCCGTTCGTCGAGCACGCGGTTGCCCGCGTCGAGCTCCAGGGCCGTGCAGCCGCCGGCGGCGGCCGGGTCGTACGTCAGCCCCGGCACGGCCGGTACGCGCAGTTTCGCGGTGACCCGGTTCTCGTGGTTGCGCACCAGATGGGTGCGGCCTTCGCTGCCGGGCAAGGCGGCCATGCCGTCGTGATTGCTGGGCACCGGGCCCTCTCCCGAGCGGAGCGGGTCGCCCTCGCGGGAGAGCACGGTGTAGCGGAAGCCCTGGGGGAGGTCGAGCAGCCCGTGCGGGTCGGGAACGAGCGGGCCGTAGCCGGTGGCGCCCTTCTCCAGTGCGGCGGCCGAGCCGGCGAAGAGCTCCTGGACGCTGCCGGAGAAGGCGATCGTCGCCCCCAGCGCTCCGGTACGGGCGAGGATCTGACGTCGTGTCGCGGACATGGGCAACTCCCTGCTGGCGGACAGGAAATATGACCGGCTGTGTGTATCACGCGCTTCGTCCCACGGGAACCACCCGCGCCGTGCCGCCCTGCGGACGCCTCGGCCGCTCACGCCCCGGGCGGGCGCGTTCCGCGGGCCGGTGCCGCGCCGATCGCCTGCGTGCCGGGCGTCCCGGAGGGCCGCTGAGCACCGCTTGCCGCGTGGTGGAAGCGCTCTCCGCGCGTGGCGGGGGACGCCGGAGAGGCCGACGGCCGCAGAAGCCCGCACCCCGGCCCGGCGCGGGTGCCGCGCCGAGCCGGGGCGCGGGGTGAAGGGTGCCGCGCCGGGCGGGGGTGTCAGGCCTCGATGAGCGTCTTCGCGTCCCGCGCCAGCGCGGTGAGCCGCGAGATGGCCCGGAAGTACTTCTTCCGGTAGCCGCCCGCCAGCATCTCCTCACTGAACAGCCGGTCGAACGGCAGGCCGGAGGCCAGCACCGGCACCTCCCGGTCGTACAGCCGGTCCGCGAGGACCACGAGGCGCAGCGCCGTCGACTGGTCCGGCACCGGCGTCACCCCGGTGAGGCAGACGGCCCGGACCCCGTCGCAGAGCGCGCCGTACCGGCTCGGGTGGACCCGGGAGAGGTGGCCGAGGAGGTCCGGGAAGGCGTCCAGGGTGGCGCCGTCGGTGCGCCCGGCGGCCCGGGTGACCTGCTCGTCGGTGAACGGGGCCGGAGCCTCGGGGAGGCCGCGGTGCCGGTAGTCCTCGCCGTCGATCCGCAGCGGGCGGAAGTGCGCCGACAGGCCCTGGATCTCGCGGAGGAAGTCCGCGGCGGCGAAGCGCCCCTCGCCCAGCTTGCCGGGCAGCGTGTTGGAGGTCGCGGCGAGCGCCACTCCGGCCTCGACGAGCTTCCCGAGCAGGGTCGAGACGAGGACCGTGTCGCCGGGGTCGTCGAGCTCGAACTCGTCGATGCAGAGCAGCCGGTGCTCGCTGAGCGTCCGCACGGTCTGCTGGAAGCCGAGCGCCCCGACGAGGTTGGTCAGCTCCACGAAGGTGCCGAAGGCCTTGCGCTCGGCGGGCGCCGGCGTGGCGTGCCAGAGCGAGGCGAGCAGGTGCGTCTTGCCGACGCCGTAGCCGCCGTCGAGGTAGACCCCGCGCGGCCCGCTGGGCGCCGCCGGCTTCCGGGCGAACCAGCGCCGCTTGCCGCCCCCCGCCGCGCCGGCCCCGTGCAGGCCCGCGGCGAAGCCGCCGAGGACCTGCACGGCCTCGGCCTGGCTGGGCTGCGCCGGGTCCGGGACGTAGGTCTCGAAGCGGACCGAGTCGAAGCGCGGCGGCGGCACCATCTCCGCGACCAGGCGCTCCGCGGGCACGTGCGGCTCACGGTCGCACAGCGCCTGCGGTGCCCCCGCGGGGGACGGGGCGGCTATCGGGCTCGGCTCGGAGGCAGAAACGGAGGACGACACAGCGGACCAGCCTAGTCCCTCCCGTCGCGGCCCCACGACGCCGCAGCTCACGGCGGTGCGGGCGCGGTCCACCTGCCTTCCTGGAAGAGCGACCGGAAGAGCGAGAGCTGTGCCCCGGAACCGACCGCGCCGCCGCCCCCGGAGCGAACGAGCCGCACCGCACCCCCCTGCGGAGCGCCGTGCCACACTGCACGGCATGCGACGCCTGCTCCCGCCGACCGCCGATGCCACCGCCCCCGACCGGCCCGAAGGCCGCGAGTGGAGCCTCGACGAGCTGGCCGACGCCTACGCCTACCCCGCCGCGCCGCCCGACCGCCCCGGGCGGGCCTGGCTCCGCGGCAACATGGTGTCCTCCGTCGACGGCGCCGCCCACCACGATGGCCGCTCCCAGCCGCTGTCCTCCAAGGCCGACATGCGGATCTTCGGAGTGCTCCGCGGGCTCGCCGACGTGGTCGTGGCCGGCGCCGAAACGGTCCGGCAGGAGGGCTACCGGCCCGCCCGGGCCCGCGAGGCGTTCGCCGCCCGGCGCGCCGCCCTCGGCCAGGCCCCCGCGCCCGCCATCGCCGTGGTCACCGCCAGCCTCGACCTCGACTTCACCCTGCCGCTCTTCACCGAGCCGGCCGTCCCCACCCTCGTACTCACCGGCGCCGCGCACCACGCCGACCGGGCCGAGGCCGCCCGCGCCGCCGGCGCCGACGTCATCATCGCCGGTGAAGGCGACGGCGTGGAGCCGGCCGCGGCGGTCCGGGCGCTCGCCGAGCGCGGCCACACCCGGCTGCTCACCGAGGGCGGCCCCCGGCTGCTCGGTCAGTTCGCCGCCGCCGGGGTACTCGACGAACTGTGTCTGACTCTCGCGCCGCTCCTCACCGTCGGCGCGGCCCCCCGGATCATGGACGGCCCCGGAATCGAGGAACCGGAACGCTTCGATCTCACGTCCGTCCTCGAAGAGGACGGGTACCTTTTCACCCGCTACCGTCGGATCTGACAATCAGCGGAACCGGCCGCACCGGTCTGTTCCGCCGGGCCCACATCCGCGCAGACACCTGCGGACACGTACCGGAGGGCGCTGCAGGCCCGTGGGCCCGCGAAGACGAAGGGCCCTGCCGTGTTCACGACCGTACTGATGATCGAGAAGCCGCTGGTTCCCACGGATGTGGAGCTCGTCACCACCCTCCACGGCGACGACCCGTCCTCCTTCGTCGTCCTCATGCAGCCCCACGGCGATCAGGACCGGCTGCTCCGGGCCCTGGACGACGTCGCCCTGGGCGAGCTGGACGAGGCCGTCCACGAGAGGGACGAACCGGCCGGAAACGCCGCCCTCCAGCCCGCCGAGCGCGCGCTCAACCACTCCCTCGAGGCGCTGCGCGCCGCCGGCAGCCAGGCCGTCGGACAGATCGTCGAGAAGCGCCCGCTCGACCTGCTGCGGTCCGTCGTCGAGGAGACGAACGCCGACGAGGTGATCGTGCTGACCCGGCCGCACCTGGTGGAGGAGTTCTTCCACCGCGACTGGACCTCCCGCGCCCGGCACCAGGTCGGCGTCCCGGTGCTCAAGCTGTACGCGCACACCGAATAGGCTGTCCGCGTTCACCGACCAGCGACCCGGGGAGACTCCACGATGGCACCGGCCGTTCCGTCCGCCATGGACCGACCGCACTTCATCGGCATCGGCGGCGCCGGGATGTCGGGCATCGCGAAGATCCTCGCCATGCGCGGGGCGAGGGTCGCGGGCAGCGACGCCCGCGACTCCGCCACCGCCGAGGCGCTCCGCGCGCTCGGCGCGACCGTGCACATCGGGCACGCCGCCGGGCACCTCGCCGACGATGCCAGTTGTGTCGTCGTCTCCAGCGCCATCCGCGCCGACAACCCGGAGCTCGCCCGCGCCACCGAGCTCGGCATCCCCGTCGTGCACCGCTCGGACGCCCTGGCCGCGCTGATGGAGGGGCTGCGCCCGATCGCCGTGGCGGGCACCCACGGCAAGACGACCACCACGAGCATGCTGGCCGTCGGCCTCACCACGCTCGGCCGCGACCCCTCCTACGCGATCGGCGGCGACCTCGACGTCCCCGGCTCCAACGCCCGGCACGGCGCCGGCGACATCTTCGTCGCCGAGGCCGACGAGAGCGACCGCAGCTTCCACAAGTACGCGCCCGAGGTCGCGATCATCCTCAATGTGGAGCTCGACCACCACGCCAACTACGCGTCGATGGACGAGATCCACGAGTCCTTCGACACCTTCGTCGGCCGGGTCCGGCCCGGCGGCACGCTCGTCGTCTCCGCCGACCACGAGGGCGCCCGGGAGCTGACCCGGCGCGTCCGGGGCCGCGACGGGCTGCGCGTGGTGACCTACGGCGAGGCCGACGACGCCGACGTGCGCATCGCGAAGATCGCCCCGCAGGGCCTGACCAGCGAGGTCACCGTCCTGATCGACGGCCGCACGGTCACCTTCACCGTCTCCGTCCCGGGCCGCCACTACGCGGGCAACGCCGTCGCCGCCCTGGCCGCGGGCGCCGCGCTCGGCCTCCCCGTCGAGGGCCTCGCCGAGGCCCTCGGCTCCTACACCGGCGTCAACCGGCGGCTCCAGCTCAAGGGCACCGCGGCCGGCGTCCAGGTCATCGACTCCTACGCCCACCACCCCACCGAGATCGCCGCCGACCTGGAGGCCATCCGCGGCGGCGCGGGGGAGGGCCGGGTGCTCGTGGTCTTCCAGCCGCACCTGTTCAGCCGCACCCAGGAACTGGGCACCGAGATGGGCGACGCGCTCACCCTCGCCGACGCCTCCGTCGTCCTCGACATCTACCCGGCTCGCGAGGACCCCGTCCCCGGGGTCACCAGCGCCCTGATCATCGACGCGGCAGCCGCCCGCGGCGCGGACGTCACCGCCGAGCACGACAAGACGGCCGTCCCGGACCTGATCGCAGGAATGGCCAAGCCCGGTGATCTCGTTCTCACCATGGGGGCGGGCGACGTGACCGAACTGGGCCCCCGCATCCTGGCCCGGCTGGAGGACAGCGGCCTCGCCCGCCCGACGAGCTGAGGAGAGGACCGACATGGCGTACGACGTCGACAAGCCGGACGAGCAGTGGCGCGAGGAGCTGACCCCCGCGGAGTACACGGTGCTCCGCCGGGCCGGTACCGAGCCGGCGTTCACCGGTGAGTACACCGACACCACGACCGCCGGGGTCTACGCGTGCCGGGCGTGCGGCGCCGAGCTCTTCCGCTCGGACACCAAGTTCGCCTCGCACTGCGGCTGGCCGTCCTTCTACGACCCGAAGGACACCGACGCGGTCGAGCTGATCCAGGACCGCTCGCACGGCATGGTGCGCACCGAGGTCCGCTGTGCGCGGTGCGGCTCCCACCTGGGCCACGTCTTCGAGGGCGAGGGCTACCCGACCCCGACCGACCAGCGCTACTGCATCAACAGCATCTCGCTGCGGCTCACCCCCGACGGGAGCTGACGAGGCGCACGGGAGCCGACGGGGCCGGGCGGGCCGGAGGAGTCCTCCCGCCCGTCCGGGCACGCCGCCCCGGCTCAGTGCGCCCCGTCCGGGACCTCCGCGGTCAGCGGGATCCGCCGCAGTGGGGTGCGCGGCGGCCGGGGCCGCCACTCGCGCGGGTAGCCGAGCGACACCTCCTCGAACCGGACGCCGTCGTACGTCGTCACCCGGGGGATGTGCAGATGCCCGTAGACGACGGCGGCCGCCCGGAACCGCCGGTGCCAGTCTGCGGTGAGCTCGGTGCCGCACCACTGCGCGAACTCCGGGTAGCGCAGGATCTCCGTGGGGTGCCGCACCAGCGGATAGTGGTTGACCAGCACCGTGCGGTGGTCCTCCGGAACGGCGGCGAGCCGCTCCTCGGCGCGGCGCACCCGCTCCCGGCACCAGGCGTCCCGCGACGGATACGGGTCCGGGTGCAGCAGGTGTTCGTCCGTGCAGACGATGCCTGCGTCGTGGGCGATGCGCAGTGACTCCTCCTTCGTCGTCGCGCCGGGCGCCCGGAACGAGTAGTCGTAGAGGACGAACAGCGGCGCGACCGTCACCGGTCCGCCCTCTCCGTGCCACACCGGGTACGGGTCCTCCGGGGTGTGGACGCCCAGGCTCCGGCACAGCTCGACCAGGTGCGCGTAGCGCGCCTCGCCGCGCAGCTCGACCGGGTCGCTCGGATGGGTCCACAGCTCGTGGTTCCCGGGCGCCCAGACGACCTCGGCGAACCGGTCCCTGAGCAGCGTCAGCGCCCACTCGATGTCGGCGTACTTCTCCCCGACGTCACCGGCGACGATCAGCCAGTCGGCGTCGGTGCCGGGACGCAGGGTCTCGACGATCTCCCTGTTCTCCGCGTAGGCGATGTGCAGATCGCTGATCGCCAGCAGGTCTCCGTGGTGCACAACTGCTCCTGATTCTCGTGATGTTGTCCATCATGCGAGGCCCGCCGGGCGGACGCCACGGTTCCGCGGCGCGGCGCGGGGCGGCGTCCATCGGTTGGCAGAGGTGTCATCGGTCGGCGGAGTCGCCGTCGGCCGGCAGACGTGACCGTCGCCGGCGGAGCAATGCCCGCTCGGGAAACGGACCCGCAGCCGGGGCACGCAGACGGGACCCGCAGACAGGACCCGCAGACGGGACCCGCCGCCGGGCCCCCGGTGGCGCCGCGCAAGGCCCCTGGACGGACGAGCGCGTCCGCGGGCGGCCGGACGGATTCCGTGCCAGGATCCGGAAAGGTCCGGATGCGGCGTCAGGACCCGTCCGTCCGGCGGAAGGACCCCATGGAAACCGTGCTCTTCCTGCTGCTCCTGCTGATCTGGTGCGCGCTGCTCGCCCGGTGGAGCCGGCCCCGGATCCTGCTGCTCTGGGGCCTCTGCCTGACCGGCGCCGTGCTGCTGCTCTCCTCCCGTCTCACCACCCCGCTGGATCTGAGCTTCTGACGAGGAACCCGTATGCACGACATGACCGTCCTCCGGTTCAGCACCCCGGCCCCGTCCGTCTCCCGGCTCACCAACCTCTGGGGACTCTGGTTCACTCATGTGTACGTGCTGCTGGCCACGGCACTGCTCGCGGGCGCCCTCGCGCACGAGTTCGCCGCCGCGCAGCCGCCCACCGCGCTCGGCGCGCTCCAGCGGCTGTTCCTGGCGCTGGCGGCACTCGGCCCCGCCTCCGTCGTCGCCGTCTCCCGTCACCGGCCCGTCACCACCGGGGACTTCGCCACCGGCTGGGGGATGAGCGTCCTCGCGTCCGTCTGCGGGGCGGCCACCGCCGGGCGTCAGGTCCTGCTGCACATCAAGCCCGGAGCACCGGGCGAGGGCGCCGTCCTGGCGGGTCTGCACCTCTACACCTGGACGTTCCTGGTCTTCGTCGCGGCGACCGTCGCCGCCGCCGTCATGCTCCTGCTGACCGACGAGACCGAACCGCTGGACAACCACAGCCCGGTCCTGACCCTGAGCACGCTGGGGCTGCTGGGGCTGGTCCTCGCGGCGAACGCCGTCACCGTCTTCGCCCTGCAGGGCTTCCGCTTCGCCCTGCCCGAGACCCCGGCCGGGTACGAGCTGCTCCACCAGCTCGGCATCCGCTGAGCCGCCGGCTCCACTGCCGTCCCCATCGCCGGTCCCATCGGCGGGGCCGTCCGGGGCGGCCGACGGGGCGCGTGGGCGCCCCGGGGCCGCGCACCGTCACCCGCCGACCGCCAGCACCGCCGCGGACTGCGCGGGCAGCCGGACCAGGCCGTCGCCCTCCGGCGCCCCGCACGGCTCCCAGGCGGCCAGCACCGTCGCGTGCGGCGCCCCCACCGGCACCTTGACCTCGCCCTGGGCGGTGAGGGCGACCGCGACCCGCACCCCGCCCCGCCGCACCACCAGCCACCCCTCCCGGGCGTCGTACTCCACCCCGGTCCCGCCGAGGCGGGGACCGGTCAGCTCCGGGCGGGCGCGCCGCAGGGCGATCAGTTCGCGGTGCCAGGCGAGCAGCCGGGCGTGCGGCTCGCGCCCCGGCTCCGCCCAGTCGAGACAGGAGCGGTCCCGGGTGGCCGGGTCCTGCGGATCGGGGATGTCGGACTCCGCCCAGCCGTGCCCGGCGAACTCCCGGCGGCGGCCGTCGCGGACGGCCTCGGCCAGCTCCGGGTCCGTGTGGTCGGTGAAGAACTGCCAGGGCGTCCGCGCCCCCCACTCCTCACCCATGAACAGCATCGGAGTGAACGGCGAGGTGAGGACGAGCGCGGCGGCGCAGGCCAGCAGCCCGGGGGAGAGGCGCTCGGAGAGCCGGTCGCCCAGGGCGCGGTTGCCGATCTGGTCGTGCGTCTGCGCGTAGGCCAGGAGCCGGTGCGCCGCCGCCCCGGCGTCGAGGGGACGGCCGTGCGACCGGCCCCGGAAGCTCGACCAGCTGCCGTCGTGGAAGAACCCGCGGGTCAGGGTCTTGGCCAGGGCGGCCGGTGCGTCCTGGGCGAAGTCGGCGTAGTAGCCCTGCGACTCGCCGGTCAGCGCGGTGTGCAGGGCGTGGTGGAAGTCGTCGTTCCACTGGGCGTGCAGACCGTGGCCGCCGGCCGTGCGGGCCGCGGTGGTGCGCGGGTCGTTCAGATCGGACTCGCCGATCAGGAACAGCGGCCGGCCGGTCTCGGCGGCGAGCGCGTCCACGGCGGCGGAGAGCTCGGCCAGGAAGTGCTCGGCGCGGGTGTCGTGCAGCGCGTGCACCGCGTCCAGCCGGAGCCCGTCCAGCCGGTAGTGGCGCAGCATGCCGAGCGCACTGCCGAGCAGAAACGCCCGCACCTCGTCCGACCCGGGGGCGTCCAGATTGACGGCCGAGCCCCACGGGGTCCGGTGTGTCCGCGTCAGATACGGCCCGAAGGCGGGCGCGTGGTTGCCGGACGGCCCGAAGTGGTTGTGCACCACGTCCAGGACCACGCCCAGGCCCAGCTCATGGGCCCGGTCCACGAACCGCTTGAGCCCGTCCGGCCCGCCGTACGGCTCGTGCACCGCCCACAGCGACACGCCCTCGTAGCCCCAGCCGTGCCGGCCCGGGAAGGGGCAGACCGGCAGCAGCTCGACATGGGTGACGCCCAGCTCCGCCAGGTGGTCCAGGCGTTCGGCGGCGGCGTCGAACGTGCCCTCGGGGGTGTACGTCCCGATGTGCAGCTCGTACAGCACCGCGCCGGGCAGCGGCCTGCCGTACCAGGGCCGCCGCCACCGGAAGCGGGTGTGGTCGACGACGGCGCTCGGCCCGTCCGGGCCGTCCGGCTGCCGCGGGGAGCGCGGGTCGGGGAGGACGGGGCCGTCGTCGAGCGCGAAGCCGTACCGGCTGCCGTGCCCGGCCGGGGCGTCCACCCGCCACCACCCGGTGCGCGCCGGATCGCGCTCCATCGGGTGCGCGCCGCCCTCCAGCGTGAGGACGACCCGCTCCGCCTCCGGTGCCCACACCTCGAACAGCAACGGTGCTCCTCGGTCGGTCGGAAAGGCCGGCTGCCGGAAGGATCAGCCGCCGGAAAGGTCAGCCGCCGGAAAGGTCAGCTGAGGTCATCCTCGGTCAGCGGGCCGCCGTCGCCCGCCGACACGTCCAGGGTGTGCACGGTGCCGTCCGGCTTTATCTCGATGACCGGCACGGCCTTGCGCCGCGGGGAGCCGTCGTTCTCCAGGGAGATCAGCCCGCTGGCGCCCTTCACCGACTCCACCCCGTGCAGCGCCGTCCAGCTCTGGATGGTCTGGGAGCCGGTGACCCGGCTGTTGGACGCCGCGGCCATGCGCACCGCCGCGACCGTGGTGAGCACCGCGTCGTGGCCCATGATGGCCTGGCCGTCGTGCAGCGGCTCGTCGGGGAACGCCGCGCGGTACTGGCCCCTGCCCCCGAACGACTGGGGCGCCCAGCCCGGGTAGGCGTCCTTCACCCGCTGCCATGCCTCGGGGTGCGCGAGACCGGTGTACAGCAGCCGGACGTTGCCGCTCTGCAGCGTCTCCTTGATCTCCTCGAACCCGTCGGCCTGCGACACCTGCGAGGCGTCGTCACCGGAGACGACGACCAGCTTCCGGTCGGTGCACGGACGGTTCTTCAGCGGTGCGAGGAAGTTCGGCAGGTCCACGCCCCGGCCGGCGAAGTACACGACGTCCGGCTTCGCGGCGCACAGATTGGCCATCCGGCTCTTGAAGGCGGTGGCCACGCCCTCGTGCGAGGAGTCGTACTCCTCGATGTGGTCCACCCGCCGCTCCTCGGGCAGCTCGCGCAGGAACGCCTTGGCCAGGGTGCTGGTGTACTGGTCGCCGGGGCGGGAGTCGCGTACCACCAGGACCCGCCGGGCGTAGGGCTTGTCCTTGAGGTACGCCGCGGCGGCGGCCGCCTCGTCGGAGTTGGTCGGTGCCACCCGCACCAGGCCCTTGATCTTGTGCAGCGTGTCCGCGGTGAGGACGGCGCCCGTGGCGGCCAGGTTCAGTCCGTCCTTGCCGCTGGAGGTGATCCTCCTGATCATGCGCGCGGTGGCGTCGGTGCTGGTACCCAGGCCCGCGACGGCGACGATGTGGTCGGTCCCGATGCGGTCCCGGATCCGGTCGAGGACGGCCTTGTGCTGCTCGGGGGTGTTGCCGCTGTTCGCCAGCAGCAGCTTGATCTTCGGGGCGTTGCCGTACTTCGCGGTGCGGTTCGCCTCGTACTGCGCGGTGTACGCGCCCTCGATCTCATGGCGCACGGAGTCCGGGGTGTTGGTGTCCTGCGGGCGGGGCCGCAACGGCATCAGATAGACGATGCCGACATGGCGCGGCGGGGTCTTCCCGCCGGCCTTGGCGTCCTGCTTCTCGTCGGCCTCCAGCTGCTTGTTGAGCTGGTGGATGCGCTGGGACACCGGGCGCAGGTTGTCGGTGAAGACGTACGAGCCGTCGGTCACGCCGATGCACTGGTCACCGACCTTGTCCACGCCCTCCGCGCAGGACCGGTCGGGCGGGACGAGGACATACGCCACGACACCGGCGACCAGGGCGAGCAGGACGACGCCGGATACGGCGTTCCAGGGCCAGCGGGCCCACAGCGGGCGGTTCTCCACCCAGGATCCGGGGGACATGGCGGCATCTCCTCGTTCGGCGCGTGCGGGGTGCGGGGTGCGGGGTGCGGGTGCGGTGGGTTCGGTGTCCGGGCCGGCCCGGTGCCCGGGGGCCGCGGCGCGGCCGGCCGGGCGAGTGCCGGTCCGCGGCCGGTGACCGGGGCCCGCGGAACCGGCCCGGCGGCGGTCAGTCGTAGCGGGCGGCCTCGTCCAGCAGCGTGTCCGCGTCGTCCGCGGCCATCGCCAGCTGCCGGAACATCGCCCCGATCTTGTAGTTCAGCTCCGGATCACCCGGCGGCAGCCGGTTGCGCGGGTCACCGGCCAGCCAGAGGGCCGCACACAGCTCGGCCAGCGGACGGAGCCGGGCGCGGTCCTCGTGCGCCCGGGGGGCATGCTCCTTCGCCAGCTCCCCGGCCCGGCGCGACGGCGGGGCGTCGGACAGCTGCGCCCGGTACACCGGCGCCGCCGTCACGTGGTACAGCTCGCGCAGCCACGGACGCAGATCCGGAGCGGACAGCCCGGCCGCGAAGTGCTCCACGACCGTCTCCAGCCGGTCCCCGGCCAGCCGGTGGTAGAGCGCGTCGAGCGGCTGGCCGTGCTGCTCGTGCCAGTCCGCCAGCCTGCCGTGCAGCGCGTCCCACACCTCCCGCGAACCGTTCGGCGGTCCGGACAGGTCGTCCAGGAGCAGCAGCCGCAGCCACGGGTGCAGCACCGGGCGGCCGTCCCGCGTCGGGTCCCCGCCCTGGCCGGCCTGATCGCCCGACAGGCCGGCCGCGGGCAGCAGATAGCCCGACGGGCCCCGGCCGCCGCGGGTGTTGGCGTCCTCCGGGACCGGGGTGGACAGCCACAGCCGGTTCCGCAGCTCCCCCATCACGGTGTCCCGGGCGTGCTCCAGACGATGGTCCAGCAGCCCGGAGTTGACCGCCGCCTTGGGCGTGCGGGCGGCGGCGATCCGGGTCGCCGCGGCGCGCTGATCGGCGGTCAGCCCGGTCAGCAGCCGGTCGAGGACCGCCCGGCCGATCCGGGGGCCCTGGGCCGCGTCCCCGTCCATCGGGGTGCCGGGTGGTGGCACCCGCATGTCCAGCAGTCCGCGCAGATCCTCCGGTGCCCGGCCGTGTAATCGGTCGATGGCGGCGTGCAGTTGGGACACGCTCCACGGGTGGCCGTAGGTCAGCCGGTGCACGAGCGGGGTGCTGCGCGACAGCGCGCCGGTCTCCGGCCGGTCCGCCCGGTGCGCGGCGGCCGACTCGTGGCGCGAGGCCTCCAGCGCCACCTCCACCGCGTCCAGGTCGCGCAGCCGGACCGGGTACCACCAGTCGGACAGCGGCGTCCCGGCCCGCTCCCGCCAGCCGGCCCAGCCGGCGGCCGCGGCGTGGTGGAGATGCGGGTCGTCGGGGCTGCCGTCGCACGGGCCGGGCACCGCCTGGGTGGTGCCGCTGGTGGCCACCACGAGCAGCGGGTCGTGGTGGCCCGCCCGGGCCCGCTCGGTGCGCAGCACCAGCAGGACCTCGAGGAAGCGGGTGGCGCCGTCGTTCAGGTCGATGTCGTCCAGCAGCGCGAGGCTGCCGTGCGCGCGGCGGCCGCGGGCGTACCCGGCGCACAGGTCGTCGAGGAAGGCCCGGCACAGCCGGCGGTCCACGAAGTCCTGGCTGGCCTCGACGCCGCTGCGGGCGCGCCGGTTGAGCTCCACCAGCTCCTCCAGGGCGCTGCCGGGCCCCGACGAGCCGTACGAGACCAGTGCCCGGTTGAGGAAGGTGCCGGCCGGCATGTACTCGAAGCCGCGCAGCAGCACGCCCACGATCATCTCGACACCCGGCACCGGCGACAGGCCGAGGGTGTCGACGAGCTTCGCCAGCCCTTCCCCGGCGTCCGCCGCGGCCCCCCGGTTGCGCGCCTGGCGCAGGGCCTGGCGCAGTTCGCGGTTGGCCTGGCCGCGGTCGGCCAGCGACAGCTCGGGCTGGACCGCGAGCAGGCCGAGCAACAACCGCGGGAAGCGGAGCGGTTTGCTGCCGCGGTGCTTGCGGGACAGCAGGAAGGCGAGGTGCAGGGCCACCTCGTGCGGACGCTGCTCGGCGGCGGACGCGAAGTCGATCCTGGCCGTGGGCGCACCGTCGGTGACGGCCTCGAAGTGGTCCAGGGCGTGGGTCTTGCCGCTGCCGGGACGGCCCAGCAGCGTGATCACCGGCAGCGGACGGTCCGGTGCGGCCGGATCGCGCAGCCAGCACTCGTGGACCAGGCCCGCCACCTCCCCCAGCCCGACCGGTGGAGCCTGTGGGCTCTGCGGCATGGAATCCCCCTTTCCAGCACGCGGACGCCGTGGTGCACAGGTGGCACAACGTGACCTCGGTCATGCATGGTGTCACGAAGTGCGGGACGACAGATAGCGATTGGACGACCTCGCGCCGTCATCCCGCGCGTGCCGTGCGCCCGCGCACCCCTTCGCCACCGGACCCGGCCGCTCCGTCCCGCCCCGCCGGTCCGCCCGTCCTCGCCCGCCGCCGTCCCGGCGGGTGCGTTCGGTCCGGCAGCGAGGGACCATGGAGTCATGGCCAGGAAAGTCTGCGCCGGAAGCAGGGCCCGGCGGGCCGCGCTGACCGCGGTCCGGGAGGCACTGGAGCGCGGCGAGGTCCCGGTGGACGCCCCCGAGCTCGTCCAGATGGACGCCGAGTGCTGGCTCGGGCCCGACGGCAGGCTGTACGTACGGTCCGCGCCGCTCCGCCCCGCCGGTGCGGTCCGGCTCCCGTTCCCCGCCGCTGCCGAGCGGGTGGTCGACCCCCGCGGCTGCTCCGCCGGCGAGCCGTCCTACGCCCCGGACTGGCAGCGGCTCACCCCGTGGATCGACGATCTGTCCCGGCTCTCCCGGTGGCGGGAGGCCGACGGCAGCTGGCTGGTCATCGACGAGGTCTGAGGCCCGCGAGCGATCGGCGGGTGCCGACGGGTGCCGACGGGTGCCGATGGGAAACGCCACGGGTGCCGGCGGGAAACGCCCCTCCGGCGGGACCGCATGCCCGGACGGCCCGGTGCCCCGCGCACGCTCCCGGCGCCCCCGCCACCCCTCACTCCCGGACGAGCAGCGCCACCGGCGCCCCGTCGAGCAGCCCGCCGAGCGGTGCCCGGCCGCCCCGGACCGGCCGGCCCGACAGCAGATCCGTCCAGGCCCCTTCCGGGAGTTCGAGCGCGGTGTCCCGCCAGCCCCCCGCCTCCGCCAGGCGCAGGGAGAGCCGGGTGACCACGGTGACCGCACGGCCCGCGCGGCAGAACGCCACCCCGTGCACGGCCCCCGGTCCCGTCGCGAGCAGCGGGCGGTAGCTGCCCGACTCGCCGAACCAGTCCGGGTGTTCCCGGCGCAGCCGCAGCGCCGCGGCGGTCAGCCGGAGCTTCTCCTCCGGCAGGTCCCGCGGCGCCCGCCCGCCGTCCAGCGCGGCGAGCGCCT
Organism: Streptomyces sp. NPDC002055; assembly: GCF_040296705.1. Lineage (NCBI taxonomy): Bacteria > Bacillati > Actinomycetota > Actinomycetes > Kitasatosporales > Streptomycetaceae > Streptomyces > Streptomyces sp. NPDC002055. The sequence goes on along the minus strand of NZ_JBEOXS010000015.1, from coordinate 117,126 downwards.
CCGCGGCGAAGCCGGCCGGGCGGCGGTTGTCCGGGTCCACCAGCGCGGCGTACACCTGCTCCGTGCCCTGGTAGAGGTCCGGGACGCCCGGCATGGTGAGCTGGAGCAGCGCGGCGCCCAGGACGTTGGCGCGGGCGCCTGCGGCGACCGACCGCTCGAAGGCCGTGGCCTCGGCCGAGTCCAGCGCCCCACCGCACGGCCCGGCCGTCACGAACGCCTCCACCGCCGCCTCGTACGCCGGGTCGCCCTCCGTCCAGGAGGTGCGCAGCCCGGCCTCCCGGACGGACTTCAGCAGGGACGGCACGAGCCGCTCCGGATCGCCGGAGCCGAGGCCGAAGGCCGTCTGCCAGGCCGTCCAGGCGGTGTGCCGGTCGGGCGCCGGTGCCTCCCGGGCCGCCGTCTTCGTCAGATGGCCCAGCAGCCCGGCCCAGGCCTGCGGGACCTCGGTGAGCAGCGCGATCCGGCTCCGGACGTCCGCACTGCGCTTGGTGTCGTGGGTGGACAGCACCGTCGACCCGGCCGGCCAGTCGCGCAGCATCCGGGCGCAGTGGGCGTGGAACCCGTCCACGGACGTCGCCGGGCTCCCCGGGTCGCCGCCCACCTCCCCGGCCGACAGCAGCGGCGCGTACCGGTAGAACGCCGTGTCCTCCACCGACTTGGCGCGCAGCGCGGCGGAGGTCTGGGCGAAGCGGGAGCAGAACGCCCGGTGGTCCTCGCCGTCGCCGAGGACGCCGAGCGCCAGATCGCGGACGCGGTCCACCGCGTCCGCCTCCTCGGCGACGGCGAACGCCCCGCGGGCCTCCTCGGCGGCGGTCCGGAGCAGCTCGGCGTCCCGCTCCGGCAGCCGCTCGCCCGGGACGGTGTAGGGGCGGTAGACCGGCATCCGCACCAGGAGTTCGGTGACCGCCGTGCGCAGCGCCCACGGCGCGTGGTCGCGGAGCGCGGGGGACGCCGCGCAGATCCGGGCCGCCGTGCGGGCGAGCAGCGAGACCTCCGCGGCCAGTTCGTGGGTGACGACCTTGTACCCGGCCCGGCGCATGGTGGCCGCCCACGCGCCGCCCCGGTCCGCGGGCTGGTCGGTGAAGCGCCGGTACACGCCCAGCAGGTCCGCCGCGCCGGCCGGGTCGACGAACAGGCCGTCGATGCGCCGCAGGGCGTCGTAGCCGGTGGTGCCGGCGACCGGCCAGTCCGCCGGCAGCCGCTCCGCACCGGTCAGGATCTTCTCCACGACCGTCCAGCGGCCCCCGGTCGCCCGGTCCAGCCGCCGCAGGTAGCTCCCCGGGTCGGCCAGGCCGTCGGGGTGGTCGATGCGCAGCCCGTCCACCACGCCCTCGTGGAGCAGCCGCAGCACCGTGGCGTGCGTCGCCTCGAACACCTCCGGGTCCTGCACCCGCACCCCGATCAGCTCGGAGATGGAGAAGAACCGGCGGTAGTTGAGCTCGGTCCGGGCCAGCCGCCACCAGGCGAGCCGGTACCACTGGGCGTCCAGCAGCTCCGGCAGCGGCAGGTGCGCGGTGCCGGGCCGCAGCGGGAACGTGTGGTCGTGATAGCGCAGCAGGTCCCCGTCCGGGACGAGGTGGTCCAGCTCGTCCCCCAGCCGGCCGCCCAGCACCGGCAGCAGGACGCGGCCGCCGTGCCGGGTCCAGTCGATGTCGAACCAGCGGGCGTGCCGCGCGTCCGGCCCGTCCCGCAGCACCTCCCACAGCGGCCGGTTCAGCCGCTCCGGCACCGGGACCGCCATGTGGTTGGGCACGATGTCGATCACCAGCCCGAGGCCGTGCCGCCGGGCGGTCCGGGCCAGCGCCCGCAGCCCCTCCTCGCCGCCCAGCTCGGCCCGGACCGCGGTGTGGTCCACGACGTCGTAGCCGTGCGCCGAGCCGGGCACGGCCTCCAGCACCGGTGACAGATGCAGATGGGAGACCCCCAGCGACGCCAGATACGGCACGGCCTCCGCCGCGGCGGAGAAGGGGAAGTCCGGCTGGAGCTGGAGCCGGTACGTGGCGGTCGGCGGGGCGCCGGGGCCGGGGTCCGGAAGGCCGGCGGCGCCCTCCGGAGCCGCGGACGGCCGGGACGGCTCGGGCTGGGGCGCCGGCACGGGGTGGGACGGCACGGTGTGGGACGGTACGAGGTGGGACGGCTCGGGCTGAAGGGACGGCTCGGGTTGGGGCGGCTCGGGCTGAGGCGTCATGGCGAGTAGGTACCCGCCGCTCCGGGATCCGTGCCTGCCGCGCGCACCCGGGTGGCGGGCAGGCACCGCCCGGCCCGCTCGGGGAGCATCGTCCGCCGTCCGCCGTCCGCCGTCCGCCGTCCGCCGTCCGCCGTCCGCCGTCCGTCCGCCGACGGTCCGCCGACCGGTGTCAGGCCGGGCGCTGGAGCACCGTCAGGCTCCGGTCCACCAGGGTCAGCCGGTCCCCGGCCTTCACCCGCCGCCCGGAACCCGGCTCCGGCATCTCCGTCCGCGCGGTGTCCACCACGATCCGCCACTGCCGCCCGTGGTTCACCGGCACCGTGAAGTCCAGCGGCTCGTCGCTCGCGTTGAACATCAGCAGGAACGAGTCGTCGGTGATCCGTTCCCCGCGCGGGCCCGGCTCGGAGATGGCACGGCCGTTGAGAAAGACCGTCAGCGAGCGGGCGGACGCCACCTGCCAGTCCCGCTGCTTCATCGATTCACCCTCATGAGTGAACCAGGCGATGTCCGACAGCTCGTCGTGCGTCCCCTCCACCGGGCTGCCCTGGAAGAACCGGCGGCGCCGGAAGACCGGATGGTCGCGCCGCAGCCGCACCATCGACCGGGTGAACTCCAGCAGGTCCGCGTCCCCCTCCCCGTCCTCGTCAGGGTCCGGGTCCGGGTCCGGCCAGTGCACCCAGGACACCTCGCTGTCCTGGCAGTACGCGTTGTTGTTGCCGCCCTGGGTGCGCCCGAACTCGTCACCGTGGGCGAGCATCGGCACCCCCTGGGACAGCATCAGGGTGGCGATGAAGTTCCGCTGCTGGCGGGCGCGGAGCGCCAGCACGCCCGGATCGTCGGTGGGCCCCTCCGCGCCGCAGTTCCACGACCGGTTGTGGCTCTCGCCGTCCCGGTTCCCCTCGCCGTTGGCCTCGTTGTGCTTCTGGTCGTACGCCACCAGGTCGTGCAGCGTGAAGCCGTCGTGGCAGGTCACGAAGTTGACGGAGGCGATGGGGCGGCGGCCGTCGCTCTGGTAGAGGTCGGAGGAGCCGGTCAGCCGGGAGGCGAACTCGGCCAGCGTGCGCGGCTCGCCGCGCCACAGGTCCCGCACCGTGTCCCGGTACATGCCGTTCCACTCGGTCCACAGCGGCGGGAAGTTCCCCACCTGGTAGCCGCCCTCGCCCACGTCCCACGGCTCGGCGATCAGCTTCACCTGGCTGACCACCGGATCCTGCTGCACCAGGTCGAAGAACGACGACAGCCGGTCCACCTCGTGGAACTGCCGGGCCAGGGTCGCCGCCAGATCGAAGCGGAAGCCGTCCACCCGCATCTCGGTCACCCAGTAGCGCAGCGAGTCCATGATCAGCTGGAGCACGTGCGGGCTGCGCATCAGCAGCGAGTTCCCGGTGCCGGTGGTGTCCGTGTAGTGGCGGGGATCCTCCGCCAGCCGGTAGTACGAGGCGTTGTCCAGACCGCGGAAGGACAGCGTGGGGCCCAGGTGGTTGCCCTCGGCCGTGTGGTTGTAGACCACGTCGAGGATGACCTCGATCCCGGCCGCGTGCAGCGCCCGGACGGCCGACTTGAACTCCAGCACCTGCTGGCCCCGGTCGCCCCAGGAGGCGTAGGCGTTGTGCGGGGCGAAGAAGCCGATGGTGTTGTAGCCCCAGTAGTTGGCCAGCCCGGCGTCCGCCAGCCGGTGGTCTTGCACGAACTGATGAACGGGCATCAGTTCGAGCGCCGTCACCCCCAGCTCGGTGAGGTGCTCGATGACCGCCGGATGGGCCAGCGCCGCATAGCTGCCCCGCAGCTCGTCCGGCAGCGCCGGATGGAGCATCGTCAGCCCCTTCACATGCGCCTCGTAGAGCACCGTGCGGTGGTAGTCGGTGCGCGGCGGCCGGTCGTCCCCCCAGTCGAAGTACGGGTTGACCACGACGGACGCCATGGTGTGCGGCGCGGAGTCCAGGTCGTTGCGGTCGCCCGGCCTGCCGAAGTGGTAGCCGTAGACCGCCTCGTTCCAGTCGATCCGGCCGCTCACCGCCTTGGCGTACGGGTCGAGCAGCAGCTTCGCCGAATTGCAGCGGTGCCCGTGCGCCGGCTCGTACGGCCCGTGGACCCGGAAGCCGTACCGCTGCCCCGGCATCACCCCCGGCAGATAGGCGTGCCGCACGGACGCGTCGGACTCGCGCAGCTCCACCGCCGTCTCCGAGCCGTCGTCGTGCAGCAGGCACAGCTCGATCCTGCTGGCGGCTTCGGAGAACACCGCAAAGTTCGTCCCGGCGCCGTCGTACGTGGCGCCGAGGGGATACGCCTGTCCCGGCCAGACCTGCATGATGTCGACTCTTCCACTTCCGGTCCGGGCTCCGCGAGACGGCACATCCCCCGCCGACCAGGAAACCTTGTCCAACCAGCACGGATTCGCGGCACTTTCGTCAGATCTTCCTGGAAAGCCGGGCAACCTCCTACGACAACCACTCGTCCTCTTGGGTGACCGATGCAACGTTGTATGCAGCTATCGGGGGAGATAGGGGACAGGGGGGTCATGTGCGGATCATGATGCGTCGCCACCTGGGCAAGGTGGTGGCGGGGGCGGCCATCGCGGTGACCGGCACCGCGGTGATGGTCGGGGTGACGCTGCCGAGGGAGGCCGGAGCCGCGGGCGAACCGGGAGGTCTGCGGGCGGAATCCGCCGCGGACGGCCAGGGCTCGCTCGCCGAACAGGGACAGCCGGGCCGGCAGGCGGAGAGCCGCGTGGAGCCCGGCGTCGTCGAGGAACGCGCCCCGACGGGGGAGCAGGGCACCGGCCGGGACGCGCTCACCGACGACGAGCTGGAACGGGTCGAGCGGCTCGCCCTCGACCGGGGCCTGCATTCGAGCAGCAAGAAGGCAGACGGCGCCACCGGGCCGCAGTGGCTCAGCACCGACCTCGCCGAGCTGCGGCCCTCGGAGGCGGGCGCCGCCGCGCCGCCGCGCCGCGCCGAGGTCACGTACTACGACTACCGGGACGACACGCTCGTCATCAAGACCGTCAACCTCACCACCGGCAAGGTCGAGGACACCGACACCCGGCACGGCGAACAGCCCCCGGCGAGCCGCGCCGAGGCGGCCGAAGCCGCCTCCGTCCTCCTGAAGAGCCCGCTCAGCGCCGGCCTGAAGAAGGACTACCAGGACGCCACCGGCAAGGCCCTCTCCGGCGCGGACCAGCTCCAGACCACCGGCATGATCTACCGGGTCGACGAGGAGAACGACGGGCCGGCCGCGCTGCGGAAGTGCGGCGAGCACCGCTGCATGCGGCTGTTCACCAAGGTGCGCAACGGTCCCTGGATCGACACCCGCCACCTGGTCATCGACCTCAGCGCCCGCACCGTGGGCCGCATCCGATAAGCGTCCGGATCCCCGGACCTCCGGACGGCACGTCCGGACGAGACAACGGAGTCACCTCTCATGCGCGAAGGCATGAACACCGGCGGGCGGAGCGCTGCCCGCAGAAGGGGCCGCGGCCGTCTGCGCGGCACCGCGGCCGTCGGCCTGACGGCCCTGCTCGGCGGGGCGCTGGCCGCGGCCGGCCCGGCCGGCACCGCCCAGGCCGCACCGCAGGCCCCCGCGGACTGCAGCGCCGCCTCCCGGATCGAGCAGAAGCTCGCCGGCGGCACCACCTGGCGGATGTGCTGGCACTACGAGTCCAAGGCCGGCCTGGTCCTGGACAAGGTCACCTACCAGCCCAAGGGCGAGGCCCGGCCCATCCAGGTCCTCACCACCGCCAAGCTGGGCCAGATCCACGTCCCCTACGACGACGGCAAGAACGAGTTCGACGACCTGACCAGCTACGGCTTCGGCGAGGGCGTCCAGAACCTCTCCCCGCAGGAGTGCCCCGGCGGCACCCTGAAGAAGGTCAAGCTCCCGCACGCCGCGGCCGTCAACGGCCTGTGCACCACCACCCGCTCCCGCGGCCACGCCTACCGCGCAGCCGCCGACGAGGGCACCAAGGTCTGGTCCGCACAGGGCAAGGACCTGCTCGTCTACGGCGTGAACAAGGTCGGCTGGTACGAGTACATCACCGAGTGGCGGTTCTCCGACGACGGCACCATATCGACCCAGGTCGGCGCCACCGGCAACCTCTCCCCGTTCGACTACGACGCCGGGGACGGCCGCGGCTGGCCGGTGGGCCGGGGCGCCAAGGCCTACGCCACCAGCCACAGCCACAACATCTTCTGGCGGCTGAACTTCGGCCTCGACGGCGCGCCCTCCAAAGTCCAGCAGTTCGACGCGACGACCACCGAGCGCGGACGCCGCACCCCGACCACCAAGACCCGGCGCACCGACGTCACCAAGGAACTGGCCGGGAACAACGCGGCCCAGCGCTGGTGGCGCGTGGTGAGCACCCGGGGCAAGAACAAGGACGGCCACGCCCGCTCCTACGAGATCGTCCCCGGGCACACCAACAAGTACCCCGGCCGCCCCTACACCCGTAAGGACGTCTACTTCACCGAGTACGACGCCTGCCAGCAGTTCGCCAGCCACAACCGCAACTGCGGCGGCACCAGCGTCGACAAGTGGGTCAACGGCCAGCGGCTCAAGCACCCGGTCACCTGGGTGAACGTCGGCTTCCACCACGTGGCCCGGGACGAGGACCAGACCCCGATGCCCGTCCACTGGCAGGGCTTCCAGCTCGCCCCGCGCGACGTGACCGCCATGAATCCGCTGACCCCGGCCGACCTCACCGCACAGAACGGCCAACCGGTCTTCCCGTAGGGGGAGTTGGTACAGCAGTCAACGGATGAGGGTGCACCGCCCTCCGCCCAGGCAGTACCCTTCCTTGATCGTGGAACGGGGGCGGAAGGCGGTGCACTGGTGAGCTCGGGCGGGCTTGAGCTGCCCCCTGGTGACGGAGGTCAGCAGGGAGGTTCCGCCGACGTCCCACCGGGAGCGGTGTCCCTGGCACGTCCGATGGAGATCGGAGCGGAGCTGGACTGGGGCGCCGACGCCTGGACCGAAGTACGGACCCGGGCCAGCCGCGCCGGCCGGGCCTACATCTGGCTGAACCTCGTGGAGCAGCGGCTGCGCGCGGTGGTCGCCGCGGTGCTGCGGCCCGTCTACGAACCGGTGCACGGCGACGAATGGGTGGTCGCCGCGGCCGGCCCGGCCGGGCACGAATGGGTGCAGCGCGCCGTCGCCGTACGCGAGGTGAGCCGGCGCAAGGGCTACCTCCTCGACCCCGCCGACGACAACGTTCTCAGCTTCCTGACCCTGCCCCAGCTGCGCGAGCTGCTGGTCCAGCACTGGCCGTGCTTCGAGCCCTACCTCGACGACCGCCGCGACCTCGAACTCGCCCTCGACGAGCTGGAGGTGGCCCGCAACGTCGTCTCCCGCAACCGGGCGCTGTCCGTCACCGTGCTCGCCCAGGCCGAGCGGGCCGCCGCCCGGCTGCTGGAGATCCTCGGCGGCGGCACGGGCACCCCGTCGGCCGACCGGCTCCCCGTGGACGCCGTGGAGGACCTCGTCGGCGACCGGTACGCGGACGTCGTCGGCGTCCACACCGACCGGGTGCGGCTGCAGCGGCAGCTGCCCGCCGAGGACCTCTTCGGGGGCGCCCGCCGCCTCGACGCCATCGGCATAGGCCTGAACCTGCTCGTGCAGAACTACTCCGGCCGCCGCATGGTCCGGCTCGCCGAGGCGGGCTGCCGGACCCGGCTGCTCTTCCTCAACCCGGCGAGCAGCGCGGTGCGCCGCAGGGAGCGCGAACTCGGCCTGAAGAAGGGCGAGCTGAGCCGCTCGGTCGAGACGAACATCATGCACATGCGCCGGGTGCGGGCCCGGCTGCGCGACACCGGCGGCTTCGAGATCCGCGTCTTCGACGAGACGCCCCGCTTCACCGCCTACCTCGTCAACGGGGACGGGTCGGACGGCCTGGCCGTCGTCCAGTCCTATCTGCGGAGGGCCCGGGGCATGGAGGGGCCGGTGCTGGTGCTGCGCGGCGGACGGCGCGACGTCGTCCCCGACCGCGGCTCGGAGGCGGACAACGGACTCTTCCAGACCTACCGGGAGGAGTTCGAGAGCGTCTGGACCGATTCGCGCCCTGTGTCGTGATGCAGCCACCCGACGGGAGCCGAGAGGCGGGAGCCCACCGGGCAGGAGCCACCCGACGGGAACGGTCGCTCCTGCGGGCCGCGGGTGCCGCGCCCTTCCCCGCGCGGCACCGCCTGTCAGTGGCCCGTGGGAGGGTGAAGGCCATCAAGGGGGATGCGCCACAGCACCGCAGAAGAGGGGGGCCGCGCCCATGGGCTGGCACCGTGAGCCGTTGACGGGTTTCGATCTGGAGACCACCGGCACGGACATCGAGCAGGACCGGATCGTGACGGCCGCACTCGTCGGCATCGGACCGGACGGCGCCCCGGCGGACCGCCGGACCTGGCTGCTCGACCCGGGCGTGCCCATTCCGGAGGACGCCACCGCGATCCACGGCATATCCACCGAGCAGGCGCGCGAGCGCGGCACCCCGGCCGGTGAGGGCGTCGGCGCGATCGCCGAGGCCGTGGCCGACGTGCTGCGCTCCGGACGGCCGCTGGCGGTGATGAACGCCCGGTACGACCTGTCGCTGCTGGACCGGGAGTGCCTGCGGCACGGCATCGCACCGCTGTCCGCCCGCCTGGGCCGGGCACCCGGCCCGGTCATCGACCCGCTCGTCCTGGACAAGCACGCCGACCGGTACCGCAAGGGCAAGCGCACCCTGGAAGCGCTCTGCGCGCACTACGGGGTGCGGCTGGACAGCGCCCACGACGCCGGGGCCGACGCCCTCGCCGCGGCCGAAGTGGCCCTGCGCATCGGGAAGAAGCACGCGGACCTGGGCTCGATCGACCTCGCGGCGCTGCACGACCTCCAGATACGCGCGGCGGCGGAGCAGGCGACGTCCTTCCAGCAGTATCTGCGCCGGACCTCGAACCCCCAGGCCTACGTGGAACCGGCCTGGCCGCTGATCCCGGCCCAGCGGACCTCCTCGGGCCCCGCGTAACTCCGCGTTCCCGGGCGCGGCCTCGCCCCGCACCCGGGGGGCCTCCGGGCCGGGGAGACGGCCGGGTGTCGCCACCGGGTGGGCGGCTTCACGTTCGGCGGCGGATCGGGCCGGCCGGACCGCATGTTCGGGCCCGCTGTTACGGGCCGGGGCGCGGCTCGCCCTCCGGTGCCGTCCCCAGGCCGTCCATGATGTCCCGCGCCGCCCCGCGCCGTTGTGCGTCATCCCGCGCCGTCCCGCGTCATCCCGCGCCGCCCCGCGCCGCCCCGCGCCGTTGTGCGTCATCCCGCGCCGTCCCGCGTCATCCCGCGCCGTCCCGCGTCATCCCGCGCCGTCCCGCGCCGTCCCGCGCCGTCCCGCGCCGTCCCGCGTCATCCCGTGTCAGAAGGGGTGCCAGCGGACCGTGGTGTCCCCGGCGCGCAGTGACTGGACCCGGCGGCGGAACTCGGCGCGAGCGGCCGGGTTCCCCGGGGCGTGCTGGGCCACCCAGGCACAGCCGGCCGTCTCCCGCGCGCCCCGGAGTGTCGCACAGCCCTCCCACTCCCGTACATCCCAGCCGTACTCGGCCGTGAAGCGGCCGTACTCCCCGGGCGGCAGGCCGTAGCGGTCCCGGGCCAGTGCCATGACCACGAGGTCGTGCTCACGCAGATCGTCGGCGAAGGTCTCCAGGTCGACCAGGACCGGCCCGTCGGGGCCGACGTGCACATTGCGGGGGAGCGCGTCGCCGTGGATCGGGCCCGGGGCCAGCCGGGGCGTCAGCGCCCCGACGGCCGCGGCGAACCGGTCGCGCCGCTCGCGCAGATAGGCCGCGTCGGCGGGGTCGATCGCGTCCCCGGCGAGCCGGAGCCAGCGTTCCACACCGCCCAGCAGATCGCGCCGGGGCAGCGGATGCAGCGGCGCGGGCAGCCGGTGCACGCTCCGCAGCAGCGCCGCCAGATCACCGCCGCCGGCCGGCCGGACGGCCGGCGGCAGACGCAGCCACTGGGTCACCGGATGCCCGTCGACCAGCCGCGCGCCGCCCGGTTCACCGGACCCCGGGACGTCGGCGGGCCGGACGGCCGGCACGCCCTGCTCCGCCAGCCAGGCAGCGGTCCGCACCTCGTGGCGCATCCGGTCCAGCAGCTCGGCGCTGCGGCCCACGCGCACCACGGGCCCGTCGGAGCCCAGCGCGAAGACGGCGTTCTCGCCCAGGGCGAGCAACTCCGCGTCGGCGGCACGGTGTCCGGCGTGCGCGAGCACCTGCCGGGCCCGCTCCTCGGTGAAGGGCACCGATCCCGCCCGTGCCATGCTCCGCCTCCGTTGCCCGTTGCCCGTTGCCCGTTGCCCGCTGTCGTGCCGTGTCCAGCGTGTTGTGTCCGTCGGTGCTGTACCCGGCTCCAGTCTCCCAGTCGTTGATGGCGCAGCATCGCCCACCAGCGGCGCGCATCCGAAAATAACTTGCACGAGACGTTTCGTCTCGCTTACTGTCCCGGCATGGCCTTCCAGATCTACGAGTGACGGCTCCTCGAAACCTCGCGTCCGCCCCAGCAGCACGTGCGGCCCGGCCGCACGACAGGAATCAAGGAGGGTGCGCCCATGCAGCGTGCCGATCAGCCCGCTCACATCGCGATGTTCAGCATCGCCGCCCACGGGCACGTCAACCCGAGCCTGGAGGTCGTCCGGGAGCTCGTCGCCCGCGGCCACCGCGTCACCTACGCCATTCCGGAGTCCTTCGCGGACACCGTCGCCGCGACCGGCGCCGAACCGCGGATCTACACCTCCGTGCTCCCCACCGACGACGAACCGGAGGCGTGGGGGACCGAACTGATCGACAACATCGAGCCGTTCCTCGCCGATGCCGTGCAGGCGCTCCCACAGCTCGCCGACGCCTACCGGGGTGACGAGCCCGACCTGGTCCTCTACGACATCGCCTCCTATCCGGCGCGGGTGCTCGCCCACCAGTGGGGCGTGCCGATCGTGCAGCTCTCGCCCGCCATGGTCGCCTGGGAGGGGTACGAGGACGATGTGCGGGAGATCTTCGCCCCGATGCGGGAATCCCCACGGGGCAAGGCCTACTACCAGCGCTTCTCGGACTGGCTCTCCGCCGAGGGCGTTCCGCTCGACCCGGACACCTTCGGGGGCCGCCCGGACCGTTGCATCGCGCTGATCCCCCGGGCCATGCAGCCGAACGCCGAGCAGGTCGACACCTCCACCGTCACGTTCGTCGGCCCGTGCCGGGGCGACCGGTCCGACCGGGGGGACTGGCGGCGTCCGGCCGGCGCGGCGAAGGTCCTGCTGGTCTCCCTCGGTTCGATGTTCACCAAGGAGCCCGCCTTCTACCGTGAGTGCGTCACGGCGTTCGGCGGCCTCGACGGCTGGCATGTCGTCCTGCAGATCGGCAAGCACGTCGACCCGGCGGAGCTCGGTGACATCCCCGCCAACATCGAGGTGCACCGCTGGGTGCCGCAACTGGCCGTGCTCGAACAGGCGGACGCCTTCATCACCCACGCCGGCATGGGCGGCAGCCAGGAAGGGCTCTCCTGCGGGGTGCCGATGGTGGCCGTCCCGCAGGCCGCCGACCAGTTCGGCAACGCCGACACCCTGCAGTCCCTGGGTGTGGCCCGGCACCTCCCCAAGGAGGAGGCCACGGCGGACGCCCTGCGCGAGGCGGTGCTGACCCTCGTCGACGACCCCGAAGTGGCCGCCCGGTCCCGGAGGATCCAGCAGGAGATGGCCGCCGAGGGCGGCACCCGCCGGGCCGCGGACCTGATCGAGGCGGCACTGAGGGGCTGACGGGGCGGGGCCGGCGTGGCGCGCTTGATTGGCGGGCCGCTCGAAACCTCGCGTCGCTGGGGGCGGTGTCCGGCCCGGCTTCGGGGCCATTTCGGAGGCGGCGTCACGGTCCCGGGCCGGAACCCGGCCGGCCGGCCTGAGCGGGCGCGCTCGACCGGCCCGGGGGCTCCCCGCGCCGGTTCTCCCCATGGAGCCTGAAAGGGCCATCGACCCGAGCAGAAAAGGAGACCGCTACCCCCACAAAAAGGTTGTACTTAGCACATCTTGTCCTTTCAATGACCGACTTTCTAACGTCAGGTGAACAGATACCTGCCGCCAGGAAGTTGACCATGCCCCGAGAGATACCGCCCCTCGCCGAGGTGCGCCGTACCACCGAGAAGAAGCGCGACGCGTGGTGGACCGTGCTGCTGGTGGATCCGGTCGCCACCCCGCTCGTCCGCTGGACGGCGAGATGGACCCGGATCACCCCCAACCAGATCACCTGGTTCGCCCTCCTGCTCGGTCTCGGCGCCGCGGGCTGCTTCGCGGCCGGCAGCTGGGGCTGGCTGCTGGCCGGCGCCGTGCTCTACCACGTGAGTTTCATCCTGGACTGCATGGACGGGAAGCTCGCCCGGCTGACCGGAACGGGCTCGGTCTTCGGCGCCTGGCTGGACTACGTCTTCGACCGGGTGCGGGTGCTGGCCTGCGCGGTCGCCCTGATGGGCGGTCAGTACAGCCGCACCGGTGAGGTGCTGTACCTCTGGCTGGCCCTCGCCGTCGTCTTCCTCGACATGCTCCGGTACATCGACGCCTTGCAGATCTTCAAGATCCGCCATGGGATGCGGAAGCAGATCAAGGCGCGGGTGCGGGCGGCCCGTCGGGCCGAGAACGCCCGGGAACTGGCCTTCATGGAGGACCTGCTGCGGGACAATCCGGAGGCGGACGCCGAGCACGGGACCGTACCGGTGGACCTGGCCGACGCCGGGGAGCCGGTCCGGGGCGGGCTCGCGTTCGACGGTGCGGCCGCCGGGCCGGTAGAGGGCGGCCGGGTGGTGGCGGCGACGTTCCCGCGGGCCGGGGCCGGGGCTCCCGCCGGCGTTGCCGCCGTGCCGCTGTCGGTGACGCCGGTGCGGTCCCGCGCCGAGGTCGACGCCGGGGTTCTTCCCGAGACGGTCGCCCTCAAGTCTTCGGCCGAGAGCGCGGACCTGGCCGAGAGCGCGGACCTGGTCGAGGGCGCGGGCCGGGTGGAGGACGCAGACCTGGTGGAGGACGCAGACCCGGTCGACGGAGGCGCGGGCCCGGTCGAGGCCGTGCCGTTGAAGCGGCGCCCGCAGGTCGTCGATCTGCACCAGGAATTCCGGCACCGCTTCCCCTGGTACATCCGCTTCCGGTCCTTCCTGCTGCGTCATCGCATCCGTACGCACCTGGTCAGCGGTATCGAATTCCAGATGGCGGTATTCATCGTCGCTCCCCTGGTGGACGCGGTCGCTCCGGTCACCGTCGGCGCCGGTGTGCTGTTGCTGGTCTTCGAACTGGCCATCATCTACAAACTGTTGCTGTCCACCCGCGACTTCACGCGCACCATGGCGTCCTTCGAGAAGACCGCCTGACCCGCGGCGTCGATTACACGGCGTTCACGGCTCGCGACACCCTGTCGGCACTGTTCCTGGTCCGCGGCCCTCGGGCCCCTTTGCTCTCGCCTTCGCGGCCGTTTCGGCACGACCCCCTGGCTCACGGACCGGGGGTCGTGCCATGTCCGGGATATCCGTACCGCGGGTAGCAAATCCCCTTCCCGGGGACGGTCGGATCGCCCGCAGGTAAAAGGAGTTGAGGCGGGGTGCCTCAACTGGGTCCAGTTTGGTGCGGTTTGGATTTCCGTAAACCTGTTGTCTCCGTCACACCTGCCAGATGTCACACCGTTGTCATTGAATTGAGCGCGTCAATCGGCCAGGGTTTCGAATCACCCGGACGCAGATCTTCCTGCGGGCCGGGGCGATTGCAACAACGCTTCAACCCCCCACAGCAATCGAGGAGACCTCTCTTCATGGCTTCACACAAGCGTTACAGCAAGCGTCGGCTGACCGTGGCGATATCCGCCACCGTGGCCGTTGCCGCGGGCGGCACGCTGCTGACCCTTCCCGCCGGCGCGAGCACCACCCCCACGGGCAAGATCTACGGTGCCAACGCCCAGAACGCCGTCAGCGGCAGCTACATCGTCCTGATGGACGACAGCGCCAAGACGATGGCCGCGAAGGACGCCAAGTCCGACCTGGCCAAGGAGTACGGCGGCAAGCTCAAGCGGAACTACTCCTCCGCCGTCAACGGCTTCTCGGCCAACGGCCTCACCGAGGCCGAGGCCAAGAAGCTCGCCGCGGACCCGTCGGTCGGCAAGGTGGTACAGAACAAGAAGTTCCACATCAACGCCACCCAGGAGAACCCCCCGTCCTGGGGCCTGGACCGGATCGACCAGGAAGAGACCAAGGGCGACAAGAAGTACGCCTACCCGGAGGGCGCCGGTGAGGGCGCCACCGCGTACGTCATCGACACCGGTGTCCGCACCACGCACAAGGACTTCGACGGCCGCGCCACCTCCGGCTTCGACGCCATCGACAACGACAAGGACGCCGACGACGGCAACGGCCACGGCACCCACGTCGCCGGCACCATCGCCGGCGCCAAGCACGGTGTCGCGAAGAAGGCCAAGGTCGTGGCCGTCCGCGTGCTGGACGACGAGGGCTCCGGCTCGACCGAGCAGGTCGTCGCCGGCATCGACTGGGTCACCAAGAACCACCAGGGCCCGTCGGTCGCCAACATGAGCCTCGGCGGCACCGTCGACGAGGCCCTCGACGCGGCCGTCAAGAAGGCCGTCGCCGCCGGCGTCACCTTCGTCGTGGCCGCGGGCAACGAGTCCTCCGACGCCGGCCAGAGCTCCCCGGCGCGCGTGAAGGAAGCGGTCACCGTCGCCTCCAGCACCGAGAAGGACGAGCAGTCCGACTTCTCCAACTTCGGCAAGGTCGTCGACCTGTACGCGCCCGGCTCGGACATCACCTCCGACTGGAACGACAGCGACACCGGCACCAAGACCATCTCCGGCACCTCGATGGCCACCCCGCACGTCGTGGGTGCCGCCGCGGTCTACCTCGGCTCCCACAAGGACGCCACCCCGGAGCAGGTCTCGAAGGCCCTCACCGACGGTGCCACCCCTGACAAGATCAGCAACCCCAGCGAGGGCACCCCGAACAAGCTGCTGAAGGTCACGAAGTAACCCTTCGCACACCCCAGTAGCAGACGGCCGCCGCGCTCTCCCCCACGGAGCGCGGCGGCCTCCTTGTGTCTCCGGCGTCACTCCGGGCCGTAGGCGTAGAGCGGCCCAGCTGCAGGACTCAGACCGTTTCCCGCTGGTCACGCAGTGCCTCTACGTCCGCCTGGGCGAAGCGTCCCAGCGGTCCGGGCCGCACTCCGTGACGTTCGGCGGTCACCTCGAACTTGCCGACGGGCCAGCTCAGGGATTCCGCCGCTTCCTTGGCCGACCGGCTCGCCGCGATCCAGGCATGGCGGTCGCGGACCGTGGCGGCGATGTGCTCCTCAGGGAGCTCGTCGAGGTCGTCCACGGCGTACATGGGGTGCCCCTTGAATTCGCCCCGAGGCCGTAACAGGCCCTGATCGGCGAGGGTCTGCACGTCGACACGCTCGACGTCCCTCTGGACCCGCAAGGACAGATGCTCCGCTGCCTTGATCGATCCGAGCCCGGGATGGTCGCCCACGGCCGCCCTGATCTCCTCGACGCGATCAGGCAGTGTTGTCGCCACCGCGTACGACCAGCGCTTGGCATCCACGTCCGGGGGCGGAATCACGCCCTGCTGCACCGCCCGGGGGACCTGCCAGTTCTCCAGCCCCAGCCACCTCGCCAGTTGAACGGGGCCGAAGTCCCTCCCTCGGGCGGCCTTGTGGCCTCCGGTCCCGCCGGCGGACGAGGAGCTGCCGGCGGACGACGAGCCGCCGGGCGGCGGCGCCGCTGCGGTGGCGTGTCCGGTGCCCAGGGCATCCCTGATGTCCTCCAGGCGGTCCGGCAGTGTCTTGGCCAGCGTCAGCGACCATCGCTCGTCGTCGATGTCCGGCGGCGGAATGAGCCCCCGGGCCTGGGCTCGTCGGACTTGCTTCGGTTCGAGCCCGAGCCAGTCAGCCAACTGGTGCGGACCGAAGTCCCGTTCCTTGGCCACAATCCCCTCCCGTGCGATCGTCGGACACTTGGCCGCGCACGTCGGCGCGCCCACCGGAGTCCCCAACAGCCTAGGTGCCGGGTCTGACAGTGGGCCACAAGTGGCCCGGGGTGAGCGGGAGTTGCCGGGGTCATGAGGCACCTCCCCGCCCGCCGGTGAACCTGCCGGATCCGCGCGGAGCCGCTCGGTCCTTGTGCAGGCCGTCACCGACCGACCGGTATCCCTCCGGGACGCACCGCGCGCAAATCCCGAACCGCCCGCTGCCCGGCACACCGCACGCCACCCGGCACCCGGCACACCGCACGCCACCCGGCACACCGCTCCCACCTGCGCTGACATGCCCGGGCGCGGTCCCCGCAGCGGAGTTATCCACAGGCAACGGCGGCAATCAGCGCGAATCCCCCGACCCGGCTACCGTCAGTGACCAGCAGACGCCATCACCAGCCGACTCGAAGGAGCACCAGATGCACGGGGGCCTGCCGTTCATCGGCCTGAGCACCATCGTCTACGGCGTCGTCGCGCTGATCACCGTCATGGGACGCGGAGTCCTGCGACGCGGAACGAAGCGGGGGAGCGAATCATGCGAAGCCTTACGGTCATCGTCCCGGCGCACAACGAGGAGGAAGGGCTCCCGGCGACGCTGGAATCCGTCTTCCGGCAAACAGTGCCGCCCGACGCGGTCATCGTGGTCGACGACGGCTCGGCCGACCGCACCGGCGACGTGGCACGCGCCTTCGGCGCCACGGTCCTGACACCACCGCACAACCTGGGCAGCAAGGCGAAGGCGCAGAACTTCGCCCTGCCCCACTGCTCGACCGAACTGGTCCTCGCGGTCGACGCCGACACCGTCCTCGCGCCCGACTACATCGAGCGCATCACCCCCGCCTTCGACGACCCCGCGGTGGTGGTCGCCGCCGGCAATGTGCAGACGCGGCACACCCGCACGGTGTGGGAGCGCGGCCGGTCCGTCGAGTACCTCTTCGGATTCCACTGGCACCGGCCCATCCAGAACGGCGCCAACAGCCCCGTCGTCTGCTCCGGCTGCTGCTCCGTCTTCCGCCGCGACGTCCTGGCGGGCTTCGGTGGCTTCCCGGAGCGGACCATCGTCGAGG
Source organism: Streptomyces sp. NPDC002055 (assembly GCF_040296705.1). Lineage (NCBI taxonomy): Bacteria > Bacillati > Actinomycetota > Actinomycetes > Kitasatosporales > Streptomycetaceae > Streptomyces > Streptomyces sp. NPDC002055. Next base: position 99,870 of record NZ_JBEOXS010000015.1, on the reverse strand, counting down.
ACATGGACTACACCTGGTCCCAGCAGATCGCGGGCCGTCGGGCCGTCTACGTCGCGGACGCCGAGGCGTGGGCGGCCGACCCGGAGACCCTGACGTATCTGCGGAAGCAGGTCTGGCGGTGGATGGCCGGGTTCTGCCAGAACGTCCGGCTGCACCTGGGCCGGCTGATCCTCCGCAAGCCGCTGCTCGCCGTGTGGATCCTGCTGGCGATGGTCGAGATCCTCACCGCGCCGCTGTGGTGGGCCACACCGGTGATCCTGGCCGCGACCACGGATCAGACGCTGCCCTCGGCACTGGGCTGGTGGGCCGGCACGGACATACTCCTCACCGTGCCACCCCTGGTCTATGCGGCCAGGCGGCGGAAACTCCCGGTCCGCAGAGTGCTGCTCAACATCCCCTGCGTCTACCCGGCGAAGGCCGTCAACCTCTACTACGCGTGGAAGGCCGTCTGGGTGGAGCTGGTCCTGGTCCCCCTCCGCCTCTCACGGGGGCTCACGGTCTACGAGAAGGGCCGTGCTCCCACGCCGCTCGCCGCAGGGTGAGCACCCGGGTCGAACTGCCGTCGTCCTCCACGATGTCCCGCACCGGGACGAAGCCGATGCGTGCCAGCAGCGCCAGCGAGGCGCTGTTCGGCGCGGCGACGGTGGCGTGCACCTCGGCCAGGCCCAGGGCGTCGAAGCCATGGGCGAGGACGGCCTCGGCCACCTCAGTGCCGAGGCCCCCGCCCCAGAGCTCGGCCGCCAGGGCGTAGACGACCTCATACCCGTCGACCGTGTCGGTGCGCTTGATCTCGGCGTGCCCGACATACCGGCCGGGCCCGCCTGCTCCCGCCAGCCGGACGGCCCACACGTCGAACAGCCGCCGGGCGTAGACCTTGCTGAAGATCCGTCCGAAGAGTGCCCGGTCCTCCGCCTCGCTCGACGGGCCGTCCCCCATCCAGCGGGACACCCGAGGGTCCTGGAAGAGCCGGACGAAGTCCTCTTCGTCGGCGGAGGCGTAGGGGGTCAGCCGGAGGCGTTCGGTGTGCAGCGGGGGCGGGGTCACGGCCGGGAGACTATGCCGCGCACCACCGGTCGGGCCATCGGATTGCCGGGCGCTGTCGGTGCCTCTCGGTAGGGTGCCGCCGTGACGAGCTATGTGGCATTGCTGCGCGGGATCAATGTGGGCGGGCACAAGAAGGTGCCCATGGCGGCGCTCCGCGAGCTGCTGACGGGCCTGGGGCACGGGGCGGTCCGCACGCATCTGCAGAGCGGCAACGCGGTGTTCACCAGTGCCGAGCAGGATCCGGCGGTGCTGGTGGACGGGCTGGAGCGGGCGATCGAGGACCGGTTCGGCTTCGAGGTGCGGTGCATCGTGCTCAGTGCGGCCGAGCTGCGGGCGGCGGCCGGCCGGAACCCGTTCCCGCCCTCGTCGTTCGAACCGTCGAAGCTGGCGGTGCTCTTCCTGTCGTCGCCTCCCGACCTCGGGCGGCTGGGCACGATCGATGAGGGGAAGTACCGCCCGGACGAGTTCCGGCCGGGCGAGCGGGAGATCTTCGTGCACTGTCCCGGGGGTCTCGGCACCAGCAAGCTCATGCCGGTGCTGGGGAAGGCCACCGGCGATGCCGTGGCCACCGCCCGCAACTGGAACACGGTGGTCAAGCTGCTGGCGATGAGCGAGGGCTGATGCCAGGCCGCGGGTGAGGCGCGGCCGGCGGTGGAGGGCCGGACCGACGCGCCCGAGGGCGCGACGGCAGCGCAAGGGCCGTGACCGACACTCCGACACTCCGGCGAACCGGCGAACCGGCACTCCGACACTCCGGCGAACCGGCGTGACCGAGGGGCAGGGGAGGGGGTGGGGGTGGGGCCCCCGGGACGCCGTCCTCGTCAGGCCGAGGCCCGCAGCCCGCCCTCCCGCTCCCCCCAAGCCTCCTCGTACCGCTGGAGCATCAGCCGCGCGACGTCCGGGGCGTCGCCGAGGGCTTCGGCGAGGAAGTCCGCTCCGGCTTCGCGTGCGCCGGTGACGATCCGGTCCGGCAGGAAGCCGGGGGCGAGGACGTAGGGGGCGACGGCGACCCGCTTCGCGCCCTCGGCGCGCAACTGCCGGACCGCGTCCGCGGTGCGGGGGAGAGATGCGGAGGCGAACGCAGGCCGCACGGCGCACCAACCGGTGTGCCGCCACTCCCGCGCGATTTCAGCGATCACTGCGATCGCCTCCGGGTCGGAGGAGCCCGCCGAGGCCAGGACGACCCCGGTCGAGCGCCGGTCGCCGGGGCGTACCCCGGCTTCGTACAGCCGCTGTTCGAGGGTGGCGGTCAGGAGGGGGGACGGGCCGAGCACGTCGGCCTGCCGGAGGGAGAGCTGCGGCAGCCGGCCCGACATCTCGTGCAGCACGGAGGGGATGTCGGACTTCGCGTGGAAGGCGCGGGTGAGCAGCAGCGGCAGGGCGACCACGTCCCGTACGCCTTCGGCGGCGAGCCGTTGCAGCACCTGGGGCACGCTCGGCGCGCAGAAGTCCAGGTAGCCGGTCTCGACACGCAGCCCGGGCCGCAGCGACCGTACCCGCTCGGTGAGCGCGGTGACGGTCGCCGCGTGCCGCGGGTCGCGGCTGCCGTGGGCCACGATCAGCAGCACGGGGGCCGTGGGGCGGACGTGGCGCAGGTCCGGGCGGAGTGGGTGCGGGGTGTGCATGGCAGGGGTCAGTTCTTGACGAGGAGGCCGCGGCTGCGCAGGACGCGCCGCTCGATCGGGGCGAAGACGAGGAGTTCGATGCCGATGCCGACGATGAGGATGAGCAGGATCGCGGAGAGGACCCAGGACATGTCCTGGAGTTCCCGGCCCTGTTCCAGCAGCTGGCCGAGGCCGACGCCCAGGTCACCGGCGTTGACGATCAGTTCGGCCGCCATCAGGGAGCGCCAGGAGAAGGCCCAGCCCTGCTTGAGCCCGGCGATGTAGCCGGGCAGCGCGGCGGGGAGCAGGATGTGCCGTACGGCGTGCAGCCCGTTGGCTCCGATGACCCGGCCGGCGCGCAGGTAGAGCGGCGGGATCTGGTCGACGCCGGAGACCAGGCCGTTGGCGATGGACGGGACGGCGCCGAGCAGCACGACCGCGTAGATGGTGGCGTCGGTCAGCCCGAACCAGATGATCGCGGCGGGCACCCAGGCGACGGACGGCAGCGACTGCAGTCCGGACAGGATGGGGCCGATCGCGGCGCGTACCGGCTTGACCCGGGCGACGATCAGGCCCAGTGGGGTGCCGATCGCCACGGAGATGAGGAAGCCGAGGCCGCCGCGGGAGAGGCTGGTCCACACGTAGCTGAGGAGGGTGCCCTCCAGCCACTTCTCCTGGAGGGAGCGGCCCACGTCCACCGGGCTGGGGAGCAGGTAGTGCTCCTTGAGCTTGAAGTGGTAGGCGAGCTGCCACAGCACCAGGACGATGGCGACGGCGATGATCGGCGGCACGGCCTTGGACAGCAGGGTGCGGCCGAGCGGCGCGCGCTGGGATGCCCGGGTCTCCAGGGCGTCGAGCCCTGCCTCCAGGCCGGCGAGCTGGTCGGGAGGGGTGGTGGCGGATGTGGCAGTGGCAGATTTGGCAGTGGCGGTGTTGGCGGTGTCGTCGGAGGCGGCCGGGTCGGCGCCGGTGCGCTGCTCGGTGTCAGTGCTGGCCATGTCGGCGGATCTCTCCCCGCAGCTGTTCGGTGATCTCGATGGACAGGTCGGCGACCCCGGAGTCCTCGATCCGGCGCGGCTGCGGGATGTCGACCTTCCACTCGCGGGCGATGCGGCCGGGGCGGGACGACAGCAGGACGACCCGCTCGGCGAGGCGCACGGCCTCTCGGACGTTGTGGGTGACGAAGAGGACGGACAGGTTCGTCTCCCGCCAGATGCGGGTCAGTTCGTCGTGCAGGACGTCGCGGGTGATGGCGTCGAGCGCGGCGAACGGCTCGTCCATCAGCAGCAGCCGGCTGTCCTGGGCGAGGGCCCGGGCGAGGGCGACGCGCTGCCGCATGCCGCCGGACAGCTCGTGCACGCGCTTGCCGTAGGCGCCCTTGAGGCGGACGAGTTCCAGCAGGCGCTCGGCCTCGGGGCGCCGTTCGGCCTTGGGCAGGCCGCGCATGCGCAGGGCGAGTTCGATGTTCCGGCCCGCGGTGAGCCACGGGAAGAGGGCGTGTTCCTGGAACATCAGGGCGGGCCGGCCGCCGGGGGTCTCGATGGCTCCGGCGGACGGCTTGTCGAGTCCGGCGACCAGGTTGAGCAGGGTCGACTTGCCGCAGCCGGAGGCTCCCAGGAGGGTCACGAACTCGCCGGGTGCCACATCGAGGCTGATGTCGTCCAGGACGAGCTGCTGGGCTCCGGGCCGGCCGAACGACTTCGACACGTGGTCGATGCGCGCGACGTGGGACACCGCCGCGTCGTCCACGGCGGGGGTCTTGGTGAGCGTGGTGATGGCCATGGGTGTCACCTCCTGGGAGCGTGCCGGTGGATTACTTGGTGCCGAGCCCGGCGTCGTCGACCGGCGGCTTGCCCTCGGCCTTCAGCACCTTGTTGAGCAGCCGGAGGTCGTAGATGCCCTTGAGGTCGGGCTTGTCGAGCAGGCCGGCCTTGACGGCGTGGCCGGCCTCGGTGCCGAGGGTGGAGGCCAGCGGGTCGTCGGTGACCTCGACGTTGCGGAACGCCGGGTCCAGCACCTCGGGCGGCAGGGGCTTGCCGGCCTCTGCCTTCAGGGCGTCGTTGATGGCCTTCTTGGCGGCGTCCGGGTTGCCCTTGATCCAGTCGTTGGTCTTCACCGAGCCGCGCAGTACGGCCTCGACGACGTCCGGGTGCTGCTTGAGGAATTTCTGGGAGACGATCAGGTTCGTGATCACGAACTTGCCGTCCTTCCAGAGCTTCTTCTCGTCGAGGAGGACCTTGCCGCCCTCGGCGACCAGCTTGGAGGCGGTGGGTTCGGGCACCCAGGCCCCGTCGACGCTGCCGCTCTTGAAGGCGACCGGGGTCACCTTGTTGTCGGTGCGGGCGACGGTGACGTCGCCCTTGCCGGAGTTGGGGTCGACCTTGTAGCCCTTCTCCGAGAGGTAGTTGAGGAGCGCCACGTCCTGGGTGTTGCCGAGCTGCGGGGTGGCGATCGTCTTGCCCTTGAGGTCGTCCAGGCTCTTGATCTTCTTCGGGTTCACCACGAGGGAGACGCCGCCGGACGCCGAGCCGGAGATGATCTTCAGGGCCTTGCCGTGGGACTTGGCGTAGCCGTTGATGGAGGGGGACGGGCCGATCCAGCCGATGTCGATGCCCTCGGAGTTGAGGGCCTCGATCTCGGCCGGGCCCGCGTTGAAGACCCGGGGGGTGACCTTGGTGCCGCCCAGTTCCTTCTGGATCAGGCCCTTCCTGCCGAGGCCGACCAGCGCGGTGGCGTGGGTGGTGTTCGCGAAGTAGCCGATCTTCACCTCGTCGAGGCCGTCGAGCTTCTTGCCCTTGGCGGCCGGGGCCGCGTCCTCCGGGGTGGCTTTGGAGCCGTAGCCGCAGGCGCCGAGGGAGACGATCAGCAGCGGGAGGGCGGCGGCTGCCGCGACGGCGCGGCGGGCCGCCGGCCGGGCGAGGGTGGAGCGAACGGCAGTCACGGGAGGTGTTTCCTCTCGGTGAGCCGGTACGTCGCGGGGACGCCCGGCGGTGCGGTGCTACCGCTCGGCGGCAGCGGGGGAGGGTCTTCGTCGGGGGAGCGGGTGCCTGCGGTGCTCAGGTGTCAGCACGCACATCGCCCCACTCCGCCCTGACCGCTCCCGAGGGCGCCGCTGCCGACGCGGCCGCCCTCCTTCGCGAAGGTGGAGAAGATGTCGGTCATCAGAAGTCCCACCCGTCGTCGTCGCGGGTGCCGACCTCGGCCTCGGAGTCGGCGAACGCCGCGCCCGCCATGCCCGCCGTGAGGGTGGAGCCGTCGGACGGGTCGATCAGCAGGAACGATCCGGTGCGGCGGGAGTCGGCGTAGGCGTCGAGCGCCAGCGGCTCGGAGGTGCGCAGCACGACCCGGCCGATGTCGTTGGCGACCAGCTCGCCGGGGGCGGGGTGCTGGGAGAGGTCGTCCAGCGTCAGCCGGGACGGGATGTCCTTGACGATGGCCTTCACCGTGCGGGTGGTGTGCTTGAGCAGCACCCGGGCGCCCGGCGTCAGCGGCTGGTCGTGCAGATGGCAGACGGTGGCGTGGATGTCCTGGGTGGCCGCGGGGGCGGAGGCGGTGGTGACGATCGTGTCGCCGCGCGAGATGTCCAGGTCGTCGGCGAGCCGGACGGTCACCGACTGCGGAGCCCAGGCCTGCTCCACGCTCTCCCCGAGCGCGTCGATGCCCTCGACGGTGCTGGTCAGCCCGGACGGCAGTACGGTCACGGCGTCGCCGGCGCGCAGCACGCCGGAGGCCACCTGGCCCGCGTAGCCGCGGTAGTCGGGGTGTTCGGCGGTCTGCGGGCGGATGACGTACTGGACGGGGAAGCGGGCCGGGTCCGCGGAGGGGTCGGTGCCCACCGGCACGGTCTCCAGGTGCTCCAGCACGGTGGGGCCGCCGTACCAGTCCATGGTGGCGGAGGCGGTCACGACGTTGTCGCCGGCCAGCGCGGAGATCGGGATCGCGGTGATCTCCGGGACGCCGAGGGAGGCGGCGTAGGCGGTGAACTCCTCGGCGATGGCGGCGAAGACGGGCTCCGCGTAGTCGACGAGGTCCATCTTGTTGACCGCGAGGACGACGTGCGGGACGCGCAGCAGAGCGGCGACGGCGGCGTGCCGGCGGGTCTGCTCGACCACGCCGTTGCGGGCGTCCACCAGCACCACGGCGAGTTCGGCGGTGGAGGCGCCGGTCACCATGTTGCGGGTGTACTGCACGTGGCCGGGGGTGTCGGCCAGGATGAAGCGCCGCCGCGGGGTGGCGAAGTAGCGGTAGGCGACGTCGATGGTGATGCCCTGTTCCCGCTCGGCCCGCAGCCCGTCGGTGAGCAGCGCGAGGTCCGGGGCCTCCTGGCCGCGGGAGCGGGAGGCGTGCTCGACGGCCTCCAGCTGGTCGGCGAGGACCGACTTGGAGTCGTGCAGCAGCCGCCCCACCAGGGTGGACTTGCCGTCGTCGACGGATCCGGCGGTGGCGAAGCGCAGCAGCGACGTGGCCGCGGTCTGTTCGGCGATGGTGCTGGTCATGGTTAGAAATACCCCTCGCGCTTGCGGTCCTCCATGGCGGCCTCGGACAGCTTGTCGTCGGCGCGGGTGGCGCCGCGCTCGGTGAGCCGGGAGGCGGCGATCTCGGCGATGACCTGCTCGATGGTGGCGGCGTCGGAGTCGACGGCGCCGGTGCAGGACATGTCGCCGACGGTGCGGTAGCGCACCAGCCGCTTCTCCACGGTCTCGCCGTCCTTGGGGCCGCCCCACTCACCGGGCGCCAGCCACATGCTGTTGCGGGCGAAGACCTCCCGCTCGTGCGCGTAGTAGATCTCCGGGAGTTCGATGTCCTCCCGGGCGATGTACTGCCACACATCCAGCTCGGTCCAGTTCGACAGCGGGAAGACCCGCACGTGCTCGCCGGGGGAGTGCCGGCCGTTGTAGAGCTGCCACAGCTCCGGGCGCTGCCGGCGCGGGTCCCAGCCGCCGAACTCGTCGCGGAGCGAGAACACCCGCTCCTTGGCGCGGGCCTTCTCCTCGTCGCGCCGGCCGCCGCCGAAGACCGCGTCGAACCGGCCCGTCTCGATGGCGTCCAGCAGCGGGACGGTCTGCAGCGGGTTCCGGGTGCCGTCGGGGCGCTCGCGGAGCTTTCCGGCGTCGATGAACTCCTGGACGGACGCGACGTGCAGCCGCAGCCCGTGCCGGGCGACGGTGCGGTCCCGGTAGTCGATGACCTCGGGGAAGTTGTGTCCGGTGTCCACGTGCAGCAGCGAGAAGGGCACCGCCGCGGGGGCGAACGCCTTCAGCGCGAGGTGCAGCATGACGATGGAGTCCTTGCCGCCGGAGAACAGGATCACCGGCCGCTCGAACTCGCCCGCCACCTCGCGGAAGATGTGCACGGCCTCGGACTCCAGGGAGTCCAGGTGGGACAGCGCGTACGGGCTGTCGGTGCTCTCGGTCCGGTCTGTCGCGGTGGTCACGCCAGTCCCCTCTCGGTCAGCAGCGCGTGCAGCTGGGCGGCGGAGTCCTCGACGGTCCGCTCGTGCGTCTCGATCCGCAGGTCCGGGTCGGCCGGTGCCTCGTAGGGGTCGTCCACCCCGGTCAGTCCGGAGATCTCGCCGGACGCCTGCTTGGCGTACAGGCCCTTCACGTCGCGCACCGAGCACACCTCGACCGGTGTGGCCACGTGCACCTCCAGGTAGGCGGTGCCCTCGGCCTGGTGGCGCCCCCGTACCGCCTCCCGGCTGTCCGCGTACGGGGCGATCACCGGGACGAGGGCCTTCACGCCGTTGGAGGCGAGCAGTTCGGCGACGAAGCCGATCCGCTGCACATTGGTGTGCCGGTCCTCGCGGGTGAACCCGAGGCCCGCGGAGAGGAACTCGCGGATCTCGTCGCCGTCGAGCACCTCGGTCCGGTGGCCCTCGCCGCGCAGCCGCTCGGCCAGCGCGTGCGCGAGCGTCGTCTTGCCGGCGCTCGGCAGACCCGTGAGCCAGATCGTGGCGCCCGTCGCGGGCACGCTCGCCCCGCCGTCCGTCAGGCCCATGTCCGGTATCCCATCCGCCTGTATCCCATCCGTCCGTTCGCTCATCAGCCGTGCAGTCCGCACTCGGTCTTGTTGCTCCCCGCCCAGCGGCCGGAGCGGGCGTCCTCGCCGTCCAGGACCCGCCGGGTGCAGGGGGCGCAGCCGACCGACGCGTACCCGTCGCTCAGCAGCGGGTTGGTGAGCACGCCGTGCTCGCTCACGTAGGCGTCCACGTCGTCCTGCGTCCAGCGGGCGATCGGGGAGACCTTGACCTTGCGCCGCTTGGCGTCCCAGCCGACGACCGGGGTGTTCGCCCGGGTCGGGGACTCGTCGCGGCGCAGGCCGGTCGCCCACGCGTCGTAGCCGGTCAGGCCCTCCTCCAGCGGCTGGACCTTGCGCAGGGCGCAGCACAGGTCCGGGTCGCGGTCGTGCAGCTTCGGCCCGTGCTCGGCGTCCTGCTCGGCGACGGTCCGCCGCGGGGTGAGCGTGATGACGTTGACGTCCATCACGGCGTCGACCGCGTCCCGGGTGCCGATGGTCTCCGGGAAGTGGTAGCCGGTGTCGAGGAACACCACGTCCACGCCCGGGGCGGCCCGGGAGGCGAGGTGCGCCACGACGGCGTCCTCCATCGAGGAGGTCACGCAGAACCGGCCGCCGAAGGTGCCGGTGGCCCAGCGCAGGATCTCCAGGGCGGGCGCGTTCTCCAGCGCGCGGCCCGCCTCTTCGGCGAGCTGCTGGAGTTCGGCCGCGGTGCGTTCGGGTGCGGTGGTCATGCGGTGCTGCCCCCTTCGTCGTGGTCGCGCTGCAGGCCCTTGGCGAGCAGCCCGAGGAACGAGAGGCGGAACGCCCGGTTGCAGGACGCGCATTCCCAGGCCCCGTGGCCCTCCTCGGAGGGCCGCAGGTCCTCGTCGCCGCAGTACGGGCAGTAGAAGGGTGCGGCGCGCTCGCTCATGACAGGGCCTCCTGGTCGGCGCGGGCCGCCCACTGGGCGAACCGCTCGCCGTCCTCGCGCTGCTCCTGGAACCGGCGCAGCACGCGCTCGACGTAGTCCGGGAGTTCGTCGGAGGTGACCTTGAGTCCGCGGACCTTGCGGCCGAAGCCGGGCTCCAGGCCCAGCGCGCCGCCCAGGTGCACCTGGTAGCCCTCGACCTGGTTGCCGTCGGCGTCCATGACGAGCTGCCCCTTGAGACCGATGTCCGCGACCTGGATGCGGGCGCAGGCGTTCGGGCAGCCGTTGATGTTGATGGTGACCGGCTGGTCGAACTCGGGGAGACGGCGCTCCAGTTCGTCGATGAGGGAGGAGCCGCGCGCCTTGGTCTCGACGATCGCGAGCTTGCAGAACTCGATGCCGGTGCAGGCCATGGTGCCGCGCCGGAACGGGGACGGGGTGACCCGCAGGTCCAGCGCCTCCAGCCCGGCGACGAGCGATTCGACCTGGTCCTCGGTCACGTCGAGCACGATCATCTTCTGCTCGACGGTGGTGCGCAGCCGGCCGGAGCCGTGTGCCTCGGCCAGCTCGGCGATCCTGGTGAGGACGGTGCCGTCGACGCGGCCGACGCGCGGCGCGAAGCCGACGTAGAACCGGCCGTCCCGCTGCCGGTGGACGCCGATGTGGTCGCGCCACTCCTGCGGCGGCTGCGCCGGGGCGGGGCCGTCGGTGAGCTTGCGCTCCAGGTACTCGTCCTCCAGCACCTGGCGGAACTTCTCCGCCCCCCAGTCGGCGACGAGGAACTTGAGCCGGGCGCGGGTGCGCAGCCGGCGGTAGCCGTAGTCCCGGAAGATGCCGATGACCCCGGCCCAGACGTCCGGCACGTCGGCCAGCGGCACCCAGGTGCCCAGCCGGACGCCGATCTTGGGGTTGGTGGACAGCCCGCCGCCGACCCACAGGTCGAAGCCGGGCCCGTGGTCGGGGTGGTCCACGCCGACGAACGCGACGTCGTTGATCTCGTGCGCCACGTCCAGCAGCGGCGATCCGGAGATCGCGGTCTTGAACTTCCGGGGGAGGTTCGAGAACTCCTTGCTGCCGATGTAGCGGCTGTGGATCTGGTCGATGGCGGGGGTGCCGTCGATGATCTCGTCCTCGGCGATCCCGGCGACCGGCGAGCCGAGGATGACGCGCGGGGTGTCGCCGCAGGCCTCGGTGGTGGACAGCCCGACGTCCTCCAGCCGCCGCCAGATCTCCGGCACGTCCTCGATGCGGATCCAGTGCAGCTGGATGTTCTGCCGGTCGGTGATGTCGGCGGTGCCGCGGGCGAACTCCTCCGAGATCCGGCCGATGACCCGCAGCTGCTCGGTGCTCAGCCGTCCGCCGTCGACGCGGACGCGGAGCATGAAGTGCTTGTCGTCCAGCTCCTCCGGCTCCAGGACCGCGGTCTTGCCGCCGTCGATGCCGGGCTTGCGCTGGGTGTAGAGGCCCCACCAGCGCATCCGCCCGCGCAGGTCCTGCGGGTCGATGGAGTCGAATCCGGCCTTGGAGTAGATCGTCTCAATGCGTGTCCGCACATTGAGACCGTCGTCGTCCTTCTTGAACTGCTCGTTGCCGTTGAGCGGAGTGAAGTGCCCCACGGCCCACTGGCCCTCACCGCGGTGGCGGCCGGCCTTGCGGCGGGACGTGGCAGCGCTTGCGCTTTCTGGAGTGGCGGCCATGGGTGTCTGTCCTTCGGGGCGGCTCAAGGCAGCGGACGGTAACGACGGCACCCCTGTTGACCTGCGCATATGCGCGTGTGCTCGGCACGGCGTGGGGACGCGTGCGGCAAGGCGGGGTCAGGGGTGCACACTCGTCCGCAGCGGTGGGGACGGTGCTGAATGCGGCGGTGCTGTGACTGTCAGCCCGCCGGACACATGGCGCTGGACATGCGGCCGAGGTCGACGTGCCGCCGACTCACCAAGGCAATTCCAGCTCGAGACATGACGGAAGCGTGGCACGCAGATCTCGGGAGCGTCCACCGCAATCCAGCATTCGGACAAGACTGTCCCGCTGGACGAGACATTGTGGCCCCGGTCACGCGCCCGGCCCGCACTCGGTCACGCGCCCGGCCCGCATCCGGAAGGGCCGGGCGGGACGGGCGGGTGCCGGGGCGCGCCGCCGGGAGGACGGTCAGCCGTGTGCGCCGGGCCACGGGCCGGGAGTGGGGGCGTCCTGCTCCTCCTCGACCGCGGTGTCGAAGACCCGGAAGCCCCGGCGCCGGTAGTTGTCGACGGCGTACGGGCCGTCCTTGCTGCAGGTGTGCACCCAGACGCGGGTGGTCGGGGGCAGGCCGTCCCACCGCTCGGCGAGGTCCCAGGCGCGGGCCGTGCCCTCGCTCAGCAGATGGCCGCCGATCCGCCGGCCCCGGAAGGCGGGGAGCAGCCCGAAGTAGCTGATCTCCACCACGCCGCCGTCCTGGGCGGCCAGCTCGATGTAACCGGCGGGCGTCCCCCGGTCGTAGGCCACCCAGGTCTCGGAGCCGGGGCGCTCAAGGGCCTCCTGCCACCGCGCGTACGGCCAGTCCAGCCGGTCGGTCCAGTGGATGTCACCGCCGACCGCGGTGTACAGGAAGCGGCTCAGCTCGGGGGAGGGCACCTCGGACCGCACGATCCGTATGTCCCGGCCGTCCTCGGGCGGGGCGGCGGGTGTGAGGTCGGCGGGCGAGGTCTGTTCCAGGGACCAGGTGGTCACGGTGATGCTCATGCCGTCAGCCAACCACGGCCCGCGGGACCCGGTCCGGGGCCCCCGCCCGCGCCCCGGGATCTGGTCAGCGCACCTCGACCAGCTTGGCGAACACGACGACGTTCCCGTTGTAGCCCTGCCCCTTGGAGTAGCCGCCTCCGCAGGTGATGACCCGGAGCTCCGGCTGCCCGGTGTCCCCGTACACGCGTTCCGCCGGGAAGTTCCGCTTCTCGAACACCTCGATGCCGTAGATCTCGAACACCGCGGTGCGGCCGTCCTGCCGGACCGCCTCCACCCGGTGGCCCTTCTTCAGGGCTCCGAGGCTGTAGAAGACGGCCGGCCCCGAGGCGTTGTCGACATGCCCGACGACGACGGCCGTGCCCTGCTCGCCGGGGGTGACCGCGTCCTTGAACCATCCGGCCAGGTTCTTGTCCGCCGCCGGTGGCGAGGCGATCCCGCCCTCGGCGTCGAGGCCGACCTCCATCAGCGGAGCGTCCACCCTGATCGTCGGCACCTTCACCCGGGCCGGCGTGGACGCCGGCAGCGGTGTGACCGCGGCGGGCCCCGCCGCGCCCGGCACGGTGCGGCCGACCGCGGCGGACTCGGCCGCGGGCTGCGGGGGGCCGCCCGCCTCCTCGGCGCCGTTCCGTATCAGGGCCACACCGGCGAGCAGGACGAGCGCTATGGCACCCCAGGGCGAGGGGCGGCTGCGCACCGGCGTGTAGCGGCCACGGACCCGGCCCCGCCTGTCCTTCGCGCCCATCTCTCTCCCCTCGGGGAGCGCGGGGCAGCCGCGCTCCGCACCGGCCTCTGACGGAACGTTATGGCCGGGGGTGTCCCGCTGCGACAGCAGCGGGGGCGAACGGGTGGCGGCGCGCGGGCCGGACGCGTGGCGCCTCCCGGGGGAGCGGAGGGGCGCCGCCCGACCACCGCCCGACCACCGCGGGCCCCGCCGCCCGCGCGCCCGCGCCCGGCCCGGAGCGCCGCCTCCCCGCCGTCCGCGCGCTCCGCCGCACGGGGGGAATCGGCCCCGTTCGGACCAGCAGCACCGGGCACCGGCCCGCCCGCCGGGAGACGGTCGACCTGGACGTGTCCCGCCGGCCCCGGGCCGCCGTTCCCCGCGCGTCCGCCGAGAACGCCGAAGGAGTGCCATGCCCGTGCCCCGTGTCGCCGTGGCCGCCGCCCTCGCCGGAGCCGTACTCGTGCTGCCGGGCCCGCCCGCCGCCGCCGATCCGGTCGACGCGGGGCCGAGCAACATCGTCGTGGTCCCGGCCGCGGTGGAGCAGGGCGCGATCGTGACCATCACCGTCGACGGCACCGCCTGCCGCGGCATCGGCCGGATGTACGACGCGATCGTCGAGTCGAACGCCTTTCCGCGCACTCGGCTCACCGGGCTGCCGGACCGGAGGAAGACCTCCGCCGCCCGGCCCACGGTCTTCGCCGCCGCCGCGCCGGGCACGCACACCGTCTCGGCCACCTGCGGCGGAAAGACGATCACCGGCGGGCACTTCCGGGTGCTGCCGCCCCGCAACGCGTCGGCCGCTCCCGGAACCGGAGCGGGCAGCGGCACGGCCACGGCCGGTACCGCGGCGCCCTCCTCGCCCGCCGGCTCCGCGACCGCCCCCGGCACCGGCAGCAGTGCCGGCACCCACAACGGCAGTGGCGACACCGGCACCCACACCGGCAGCGGCACCGGCACGAGTGCCGCCCCGCACCACCCCGGGGCGGCCCCGAGCGGCGGTACGGAGCCCGGGCCCCGCGACAGCGCCCGGCCCGACCCGGGCCGCGACACCCGGCACCCCGCTCCCGGCGCAAGCGCCGGGGCGGTGCCGGACAGCGCCACCAACGCCGGGGTCGGCAGCGCCGACCGCTCGACCCCGTTCGGGGTGGCCCTCGGCGGCGGACTGGTCATGGTGTCGGCGGCGATCGTCGCCTACTGCCTCGTCCGTCGCCTCCGCCGCTCCGGCTGAGCCGTTGCCGTAACGGCCCGCCGGGCGCGGCAAATGCCTACTGCCCTACTGCCCTCGGCCGGGTCGTCCGTCGCCTCCGCCGCTCCGGCTGAGCCGTTGCCCTGGCGGCCCGCCCGGCGCGGCAACGCTCACGCCCCACTGCCCCCGTCCGGCAAGGCCGACAGGCCGGAACCCCGCACCGGGCCCGTCACGCCCTGCCCCGGCTGACGGCCCGCCCTGGCCAACGCCCGCCGGCCCGGCTTGGCCAACGCCCGCCGGACCACACCCGGCCCCGGCCCGCACCCGGCCCCTCCGATCAGCCCCCGGACCCCCCGCCCTCACCCCCCGCCCTCACCCGCCGCCGCCCGCACCGCCGGGGCCGTCGAGTGAGGCAGCAGGTCGCCCGGGTGGTCCGGGGTCAGCAGTTCCACCGCCACCCCGTCGGCGAACCGGTACGGCCGGTGTGCCAGGACGCCCGCCAGGGTCCGCCGGACCCGGGACATCTCCGCCCGCACCGTCACCGTGCGGGTGGCGTCGCCGAAGAGGTCGTCCGCGAGCTGCGCCGCCGTCCGGCCCTCCGGGCGGCGCGCCAGCACGTACAGCAGCTCCGCGTGGCGTGGGGACAGGTCCTGGGTCCAGCTGCCCGCCCCGCTCGTCACGGAGAGCGTCCACCGCCGGGGCAGCCGCAGGTCCAGGGCGACCCGGCTCGGCTCCGCCCCCGGCCCGGCGGCGTCCGCGCCGGTGGCGTCGACCCGGAGCAGCCAGCCGTCCGGCAGCGGCTCCACGGTGCACAGGCCGAGCGAGGGGAGCCATATCTGTCCCGGCCGGACGGACTTGGGGAGCTGCACCCGGTCCACCGGCGGCATCCCGGTGACGGCGGCCGGCCAGCCGTTCCGGTCCACCACCAGGGCCCGGCCGCCGATCCGGCACAGCACCGGCGCGGCCACCGTCCGCAGCCGGTCGATCGACGCCCGGTGGAGGTCCCGCAGTTCGCTCTCGGCCAGCCGCGCCACCGTGCCGACCAGGGCCAGCGTCGCCGGGTGGACGGTGGCGGCGGGCCCGCTCACATCGACCGCGCCGAGCAGCCGCCTGTCCCGCGGGTCGTGCAGCGGCGCCGCCGCACAGGTCCACGAGTGGTGGCTGCGGACGAAGTGCTCCGCCGAGTACACCTGGACCGGCCGGCGGGCGACCAGCGCCGTGCCGACGGCGTTGGTGCCGACGCTCTCCTCGGCCCAGCTCGCGCCGGGGGAGAAGCCGATCCCGTCCGCCTGCCGGCGCACCGCCGCGCTTCCGTCCCGCCACAGCACCCGGCCCTCGGGGTCGGTGACGACCATGATGTGCTGCGCCGCGTCGGCCACCGCGACGAGACCCTCGCGCAGGGTGGGCAGGACGGTGGCGAGCGGCGAGGACTGCCGCCGGTGCTCGATCTCCTCCAGCGCCAGCCGCCCGGTCGGCGTGCCCCGGTCGGGGTCCACCCCGAGCCGTAAGGTCCGCTTCCAGGACTCGCCGATCACCGGCCGCGGAGCCGTCGGCGGGCGGTCCCCGGCGAGTGCGGCGGCGCGGGCGCCACTGATCAGTCGGGCGGCCCGGCGGGGGTCCACGCCCGACAGCCGGGCCACATCCAGCGATTCCTCGTTCACGGGGTCGGTCTCCGAAGGGGGCAGGGGCCGGAGGGGCCGGCCTGTTTCAGGGTGCCGGCGAAAGCCGTAACTCCGACGGTACTCGGTCCAGTTGGTGCAACCCGTCGCAACGTTTGTGCACCCCCGCTCCCCGGCAGCAGAGTGATGACCACGCCACCCGGTGCGCTCGTACTGCCCGTCACGGTGGCGCTGCCGGACGAGGGTGGTGCCGTGTCGGCGCAGCATCACCCTCGTCCGGAACGGGCCGCTCCCGTACTTCTCAGACCGGCACCCGCGAACGATCCACGATCGACGCCAGGTCCAAGGTGTGCGGGAGCGTGCCGAACGTTCCTCCCCCGTCGCGGCCCAGCCGCGAGGCGCAGAACGCGTCGGCCACCTCCGGGGGCGCGAACCGTACGAGCAGCGCCCCCTGAAGCACCAATGCCATCCGCTCGGCCACCCGGCGCGCCCGGGCCTCGATGCCGCTCAGGTCGGCCAGTTCGGCGAGCAGGTCCTTGATCCCCGCGTCCAGCCGGTGGTCGGCGCCGCGGGCCCGGCCGATCTCCAGCAGGAACGCGTTGAGTGCGGCCGGTTCCCGCCTCAGGGCGCGGAGCGCGTCGAGCGCCTGGATGTTCCCGGCACCCTCCCAGAGGGAGTTCAGCGGCGACTCCCGCAGCAGCCGGGGCATGCCCGACTCCTCCACGTAGCCGTTGCCGCCCAGGCACTCCAGGGCCTCGCCGACCAGCGGCTGGCAGCGTTTCGTCACCCAGTACTTGGCCACCGGCACCGCCAGCCGCAGCAGGTGTGCCGCGTTCTCGTCGCCGCCGTCGGCCGCGTCCTGGGCCGCCGCCAGCCGCATCGCCAGCGCCGTCGCGGCCTCCGACTCCAGGGCCAGGTCCGCCAGCACGTTGCGCATCAGCGGCTTGTCGATCAGCGGCCCGCCGAAGGCGCTGCGGTACGCACTGTGGTGCACGGCCTGGGCCACGGCCTGCCGCATGAGCGACGCCGACGCGGTCACGCAGTCCAGCCGGGTCGCCGCCACCATCCCGATGATCGTGGCGACGCCGCGCCCCTCCTCGCCCACCCGCCGGGCCCAGGTGCCGTCGAACTCCACCTCGGCGGAGGCGTTGGAGCGGTTGCCGAGCTTGTTCTTCAGCCGCTGGACGGCGAACGGGTTGCGGGTGCCGTCCGGCAGCACCCGGGGGAGGAGGAAGCAGGTCAGGCCGCCGTCGCCGCGTGCGGAGGACGGCACCTGGGCCAGCACCAGGAACGCGTCGGACATCGGTGCCGAGCAGAACCACTTGTGTCCGGTGAGGAGGTATTCGCCCGGTGCGTCCAGCGGATCCGCCCGGGTCGTGTTCGCCCGCACGTCCGAACCGCCCTGTTTCTCCGTCATGGCCATCCCGAACAGGGCGCCCGGCTTGCGGTCCGCGGGCAGCAGCTCCGGCACGTACACCCGGGAGGTGAGCCGCGGCTCCCACACGGCCGCCAGCTCGGGGTCGGTCCGCAGCGCGGGCACCGCGGCGTGGGTCATCGACAGCGGGCAGCCGTGCCCCGCCTCGGTCTGCGTCCAGACGAAGAACCCCGCGGCGCGCCGCAGCTGCCCGTGCGGCCGGGTCCGGGCGTCGGTGAGCCCCGCGGAGACGGCGTGGCCGAGCAGCCGGTGCCAGGAGGGGTGGAAGTCGACCTCGTCGATGCGGTGGCCGTAGCGGTCGTGGGTGCGCAGCACCGGGGGGTTCTCGTTGGCGAGAGCACCCCATTTCTGCCCCTGGGAGGAGCCCGCCGCGCGCCCGAGTTCGCCGAGCTCCTCCCGCACCCGGTCCAGGTGCTCGGGGCCGGTGTGACGCGTCACGGCCTCCGAGAGGGCCGTATCCGCCGCGAAAACGTCGTAGCCGACCAGGGGCGGGGCCTGGTTGGTCACCGTGTGGGTCGAGGCTGCCATGGCAGATACGTTAAGGAGGTGTCGGCAGCAGAGTCATCCCCCAGCAGAGCCACGGGCCGCCTCCGCCGGGCCCGTGCCCTCTATCCCCATGTGTCCAAGCGCCAGGTGGCGTGGCTGCTGCTGAAGGACACGATCAACTCCTGCATGGAGTACCGCATCGTCGGGCTGGCCGCCGAGGCGGCCTTCTTCACCCTGCTGTCGCTGCCGCCGCTGCTGCTCGGCCTCATCGGACTGCTCGGCTACCTCGATCCGTGGATCGGCATCGAGACCATCGACCACGTGCGGGAGAACATCCTCACCGCGTCCGGCGCCGTCCTCTCCGACCGGGGTGTCGAGGACATCGCCCGCCCGCTGCTGAACGACGTCACCCGCGGCGGCCGGCCCGATCTGATCTCGCTCGGTTTCGCCTTCGCGCTCTGGTCCGGCTCCCGCGCGGTCAACGTCTTCATCGACACGATCACCGTGATGTACGGGCTGGACGGCAAGCGGGGCATCGTGAAGACCCGGCTGCTGGCGTTCGGGCTGTATGTGATCGCGCTGGTGATCGGGGCCGTGGTGCTGCCGCTGATGGTGGCGGGCCCGGACGCCGTGATGGAGTTCCTGCCGTGGAGCGGGGCGGTCGTCCGGGTGCTGTACTGGCCGGTCGTCCTCGTCCTCTCGGTGGTCTTCCTGACCACGCTCTACCACGTGTCCGTGCCGGTCCGGTCGCCCTGGGCGGAGGACATCCCGGGGGCGCTCGTCGCGCTGGCCATGTGGGTGCTCGGCAGCTTCCTGCTCCGGATCTACCTGATCAACACGGTCGAGGGCCCGACCATCTACGGCTCGCTGGCCGCGCCGGTCGCCGTCCTCCTGTGGATCGGGGTCTCCGCGTTCGCCGTGCTGGCCGGGGCCGGGGTCAACGCCGCCATCGACCGGGTCTGGCCCTCGGTCGCGACCGCCGCCGCCCGCGAGGAGAACGCCCGGGCCCGGGAGAAGGCCGCCGCCGAACTGATCGCCCAGGCGGCGGCCCAGCGCGCCGCGGCCCTGCCCTCCGCGGACGACGCCGACGACACCTGGGACGAGGCCGTGGACGGCCCGGACACCGAGCCGCCGTCGGAGTATCCCGAGCGCTGGGCGCAGTTCCTGCCCCCGGAGGACATCCGCTCCCGGCTGCCCCACCGCCGCAGGCCCGCCCCCTCGCCGGAGGCCGAGGAGCGGCCGGAGCCGGTCGACGAGACCTGACCCGGCACTCCGCCGGCCGCACGCACGCCCGCCCGGGCCGCGCCCGCCCGGCCGCCCGGAACGCGATCCGGACCGCCGCGCACCTGCCCGGAACGTCATCCGGCGAAGGCCGGGCCACACGCCCGGGCCGCACGACCGCCCGGGACGCGATCCGGACCGCCGCGCACCTGCCCGGAACGTCGTCCGGGCCGCCGCGCGCCCGCCCGCAGCGCCATGTCCGATTCCCGCCGGTCGGCCGACCGCCGATGACCGAGACTGGACGGGTGACGGACGACGAGGACACCAGGTACGAGGCGGTGCGCAGCCGTGATGCCCGCTTCGACGGGGAGTTCTTCTTCGCGGTGGTGACCACCGGCATCTACTGCCGCCCGAGCTGCCCCGCGGTGACCCCGAAGCGGCAGAACGTCCGCTTCCACCCCACGGCCGCGTCCGCGCAGCGCTCCGGCTTCCGGGCCTGCCGCCGCTGCCGCCCGGACGCGGTGCCCGGCTCCGCCGCCTGGAACGTGCGGGCCGATCTCGTCGGCCGGGCGGTGCGGCTCATCGGCGACGGCGTCGTGGACCGCGAGGGCGTCGCGGGGCTGGCCGCCCGGCTCGGCTACAGCGCCCGCCAGCTCCAGCGGCAGCTCACCGCAGAGCTCGGGGCCGGGCCGATCGCCCTGGCCCGGGCGCAGCGCGCCCACACGGCACGGGTGCTGCTGCAGACCACCGGCCTCCCGGTCACCGACATCGCCTTCGCCTCGGGGTTCGCGAGCGTCCGGCAGTTCAACGACACCGTGCGGGAGATCTACGCGGCCTCCCCGAGCGGGCTGCGCGCGGCCTCCGGCAGCGGCGCACGGCGCCCCGCCACCCCGGCGGCGGACCGGCGCGTCCCCGCCCCCGGCGGCGGACCGGCCGCCGCGCCGGACGGGCACACGGCGGCGGCCGACCGCGTCGCCCGGCTCGGCATCCCCCTGCGGCTCGCCCACCGCGGCCCGTACGCCGTGCGGGAGATCTTCGGCTTCCTGGCCGCGCGGGCCGTCCCCGGCGTGGAGGAGGTGTCCGGGGACCCCGGTGACCGGGTCTACCGCCGCACCCTCGCCCTGCCGCACGGCACCGGCGTCGCCGCGGTCCGGGAGCGGACCGGTGCAGGACGGGGGCGGACCGGCGCGGGCTCCGCGCGGACCGGGGCCGCGCCGACCAGGGGAGCCGCGGACCGGCCGTCCGGGGACGGCGGCTGGCTGGAGTGCCGGCTCCACCTCACCGATCTGCGCGATCTCACCACCGCCGTCCAGCGGCTCCGCCGGCTGTTCGACCTCGACGCCGATCCGTACGCCGTCGCCGAGCGGCTCGGGGCGGACCCGGCGCTGGCCCCGCTCGTCCTGGCCCGGCCCGGACTGCGCTCCCCGGGCACGACGGACCCGCACGAACTCGCCGTACGGGCCGTCCTCGGCGAGACCCCGGCGACGGCCCGTGACCCCGGGGCGGTCCGTGACCCCGGGGCGGTCCGTGCGGTGGCGGCGGCCCTCGTCGCGGCCCACGGGAAGCCGCTGCCCGCACCCGACGGCACGCTCACCCACCTCTTCCCGGCAGCCGACCAGCTCGCCGAGGCGGCCCTCGACGGCCTGGACCTCCCCGAACCCCGGCGCCGCACCCTGCGTGCCCTCGCCGCCGCCCTCGCCGACGGCACCCTGCGCCTCGACCCCGGCGCCGACCGCGACACTGCCGAACAGGGCATCCTCGCCCTGCCGGGCATGGACCCGACGACAGCGGCGGTCATCCGGATGCGGGCGCTGGGCGACCCCGACGTCCTGCCGCCCACGCCGGACGGCACACCTGGCGTCCACGCCGCCGATCCCTGGCGGCCCTGGCGCTCCTATGCCCACCACCATCTCCTGACGGCCACCACGACCGCGGAAACGGCCGCCGCCACGATCACGGAGACGGCCGCCGCTACGACCGCGGAGACAGCGGCGACGGTCACGGAAACCGCTGCCCCGGCCACGGAACCGGTCACCGCGATCACCGAGAACGCCACCACGACCCCGGAGAACGACGCACCATGACGCTCTGGACCACGTTCGACAGCCCGCTCGGCGAACTGCTCCTGACCGGAGAGGAGTCGCTCACCGCCCCCGGCGGCACCGCCCTCACCTCCGTGTCCGTGCCGGGGCAGCCGTCCGCACCGGACCCCGGCCCCGCGGCGCACCGCGCGCCCGCCGCGTTCACCGAGGCGCGGCGGCAGATCGAGGCGTACTTCGCCGGTGAACTCCACACCTTCGTCCTGGAGTTCGTCACCCACGGCAGCGCGTTCCGGGAGCGGGTGTGGGCCGCCCTCGACACCGTCCCGTACGGCACCACGACCACCTACGGTGCCGTCGCCGCGCGCATCGGGGCCTCGCGGGCCGCGGTCCGGGCCATCGGCGGAGCCATCGGGGCGAACCCGTTGCTCGTCGTCCGCCCCTGCCACCGCGTCATCGGCGCCGACGGCACCCTCACCGGCTACGCGGGCGGGCTCGACCGGAAGCGGACGCTGCTGGCGCTCGAAGCCGCCGGCTAGCGGTCACCCGGCGGGCTCGTCCAGACCCCAGCTGTGGATCTTCCGCGGATGGATCCGGATCACCTGCTCACTGACGAACGGCCCGAGGTCGTGCGGCTCGGTGAGCAGCTCGGCCTCGCCCCGGATCTCCACCCCGCGCACCCGCCACGGATCGACACTGGCGATGTCGTCGACGACCAGCGCGACCTTGGGGTTGGCCTGCAGATTGCGCCACTTCTTGCTGGCGCCCAGCGCGTATCCGCCGATCAGCACCGTCCCGTCGGTCTGCGGGAAGAAGCCGACCGGGTTCGCCTGCGGCTGCCCCCGTGGATCGACGGTGGCCAGCCGTCCGAGGCGCTGGGTCCGCAGGTAGGCGCGTTCGGTCTCGCTGAAGTCGCTCATGGCCCCAGAATTCCACCGGGCGCCGCCCGGCGCATCGGACGCCGGCCTTACGCCCCGCGTCCTACGGCCTCTGAGGCAGTGGGGGAGCTCGCGAACCCGGCCGCGGCGTCCGGGAAACCGGCGGGCTCTCCGCGGCGGCCTCCGGGAACAAGCGGGCTCGGCCGTCCGTCGGTCCCATGCTCCGGGTCCCGTGGCCGCCTTCCGCGCGGGCGCTCCGGACTCCACGTGGACGCCGGGACAGGCTCGGGCTCCGGACCCCACGCCGCACGACGGGACCGGACACCGGGACGCCTCAGCCCGCCACGACCGCCCCGATCCAGGCCCCGAGCACCAGCAGACAGGCGAAGAGTTCGATCAGCACGCCGAGCCCGATCGCCCGCATCGCGGTGCGGGTCGAGGCCCAGGCGGCGCCGTGACCGCCCAGCCGGGCGCGCTCGGCCCCGTACACCCCGGCGACGAACCCCAGCGGCGCGCCCAGCACCGGCACCACGAAGAACCCCACCACGCACGCCCCGCCGCCGATGTACAGCGTCCGCCAGGGAACCCCCGACTCCCTCATGCGGCGTCCCGGGAGCAGCAGCTTGAGCGTCTGGTTGAGCAGCAGCAGCGCGGTGGCACCCATCAGCAGCCACCAGGCGAGACCGGTCTTCTCGGTCAGGGCCCACCACACCACCGCGGCCCAGACCGCCGCCGGCCCGGGCACGCCGGGGATCAGCACGCCCAGCAGGCCGAGCAGCATCAGCAGCCCGACCGCGACCAGCTGCCAGGTCCCCATGGGCCCAGCGTGCCGGACGGGCGGCCGGGGCGCTTCCCGGCACCCGGGGCGGGCCGCGCCGGGCGAACGGACATCGGTCCAGGTCAGGAGGGCTGAGCCGGGGCGGGAACAAAAGGCCCAGGCGGTTCCGGAACCGCGCCCGGGCCCGGCCGCCCGCCCCCGTGCCCCGCCTCCCGGGACACCCAGCCCAGCTCGTAGGTGTGCCAGCCCAGCTGGAGCCGGGTGGTCACCCCGGTCAGCTCCATCAGTCGCTTCACCCGGCGCTGCACGGTCCGCAGCCCCAGGTCGAGCTGTTTGGCGACGCTCGCGTCGGTCAGCCCGGCCAGCAGCAGCGACAGAATCTCCAGGTCGGTGTCGTCCGGACCGTCCGGTTCCGCCGGTCGCGGCAGGCCGTCGGAGCCCAGGCGCAGCGGCAGCGCCGACCGCCAGATGCCCTCGAACAGGCCGACCAGCGATTCCAGCAGCCCGCTCGCGTGCACCACCAGGGCGGCGGGTTCGGAGGAGCGTCCGGTCAGCGGGATCATCGCGAGCCCCCGGTCGGCGACCACGAGTTGCGTCGGAACGGCGTCCACGACCCGCACCCGCTCGTCCCGGCCGAGCGCCGCGGACAGCCCCATCACCCCGGACGGACGGGCCAGCACCGCACGCTCGATCACCACGCGGTGGCGGGCCCCGCGCGACACGACGCGCTCACCGGGCTCCCGGTCCCCGCCCGGCAGGCCGGCGAGCGCGTCGGCCGGGCCGGTGACCAGCGTGCACACCTCCTCCGTCGCGCTCAGCCGCAGTTGCAGGAAGCGGTGCGCGACGGCGCTCGCACCGGTCACGACCTCCACGAGATCGTGCACATCCGGCTCCGCGCCCCCGGTGCGGTACTCCTCGGCCAGCCGCACCGCGGCCCGCTCGGCCTGCTCCAACTCCCGCCGCTGCCGGGCGAGTAGGGCGCCGAGCGCGGCGGCCGGCGGAGCCGCGACCCACCGGCCCGGCCGGGCGGAGGACCGGGCGGCCAGCCCCTGCCGCTCCAGCCGGTGCAGCACGCGTAAGGCCTCCGCCTGGGGCAGCGTCAGCCGGTCCGCGATGTCCGGGACTTCGGCGGCGCCGAGCACCACCAGCGTGCGGTACGCCGATTCCTGCACCTCGTCCAGGCCGAGCGCGCTCAGCATCCGACTCCTCCGGGCTCTGGGCCGACTCCTCCGGGCGGTACGGTGCGGCGGCGTGGCGGGGACGGGCCACGGCAGCTGTCCGCCGCAAACATCATCCCCGCACCACAGCGCACTCTGCCACGGTCCGCTCAGGCCACCGCCGGGCTCCGTCCGGCCGATTCCACCGAGCGCTCTCCCTGACCACGGATCCCCTCCCGACCCGCTCCCGACCCGAACGGACGGGAGGGGGCCGGGGCCGGAGGGGTGGGGGTTCCGGAAGCTTCCGTGTATTTGTGGCCCCCAGGGCCGTAAATATACGTTCCGGAACCCCCACCCCGCAGGCCCCGGACCCCGGCCCAGACCCCCACCCCGCGGGCGACCGTACGGCTGCCGGGGTCCGGGAGGCGTAACCGCAGCCGTGAGCGGCGCAACCGGAGCCGTGAGCGGCGCAACCGGACCAGCCGCGAGAGGCGCAACCGCACCGAACCGTGAGCGGCGCAACCAGGCCAACCGTGGAAGGCGCAACCGCACCAACCATGAGAGGCGCAACCGCACCAACCGTGCATGGATGGACGGGAGCCGAACCGAGCCGAAGGGGTGCGCAGACATGGCGAAGCAGAGCGTGGCGGAGCAGCTGGTCGACATCCTCGCCCGGGCAGGCGTCCGGCGCCTCTACGGCATCGTCGGTGACAGCCTCAACCCGGTCGTGGACGCCGTGCGCCGGCACTCCGGCATCGACTGGATCCAGGTCCGCCACGAGGAGACCGGGGCCTTCGCCGCCGGCGCCGAGGCGCAGCTCACCGGCCGGCTCGCGGCCTGTGCCGGGTCCAGCGGGCCCGGCAATCTGCACCTCGTCAACGGCCTGTACGACGCGCACCGTTCGATGGCCCCGGTGCTCGCCATCGCCTCGCACATCCCCAGCACCGAGATCGGCACCGGCTACTTCCAGGAGACCCACCCCGATCAGCTGTTCCGCAACTGCAGTCACTACTGCGAGCTGATCTCGAACATCCAGCAGATGCCGCGGGTGGCGCAGACGGCGGTCCAGCACGCGGTGGGCCGCAGCGGGGTCAGCGTGCTCGCGCTGCCCGGTGACATCGCCGGGCATCAGGCGCCCGACCGGCCGATCGAGCACGCCCTGGTGACCTCCCGTCCGACGGTGCGCCCGGGTGACGCGGAGATCGAGGAGCTCGCCCGGATGGTGGACGGGGCGAAGACGGTGACGCTGTTCTGCGGCAGTGGCACGGCCGGTGCGCACGACGAGGTCATGCGGTTCGCGGAGCGGGTGAAGGCCCCGGTGGGCCATGCGCTGCGCGGCAAGGAGTGGATCCAGTACGACAACCCGTACGACGTCGGCATGAGCGGGCTGCTCGGCTACGGCGCCGCCTACGAGGCGACCAACGAGTGCGACCTGCTGATCCTGCTGGGCACCGACTTCCCGTACAACGCCTTCCTCCCGACGGACAAGAAGATCGTGCAGGTCGATGTGCGGCCCGAGCACCTGGGCCGGCGTTCCAAGCTCGATCTCGCGGTGTGGGGCGAGGCGCGGGAGACCCTGCGCTGCCTCACGCCCCGGGTGAAGGAGAAGACGGACCGCCGCTTCCTCGACAGGATGCTGAAGAAGCACGCCGATGCCCTGGAAGGGGTCGTCAAGGCCTACACCCGCAAGGTCGAGAAGCACACCCCGATCCACCCGGAGTACGTGGCGGCGGTGCTGGACGACGAGGCGGCGCCGGACGCGGTGTTCACCGTCGACACCGGGATGAACAACGTGTGGGCGGCGCGCTATCTGACCCCCAACGGCCGGCGCCGGGTGATCGGCTCCTTCACCCACGGCTCGATGGCGAACGCGCTGCCGCAGGCGATCGGAGCGCAGTTCCTCGACCGGAGGCGCCAGGTGATCGCCATGTCGGGGGACGGCGGCTTCGCCATGCTGATGGGCGACTTCCTCACTCTGGTGCAGTACGACCTGCCGGTGAAGGTGGTGGTCTTCAACAACTCCTCGCTCAGCATGGTCGAGCTGGAGATGATGGTGGCCGGGCTGCCCTCGTACGGCACCGGCAACCGCAACCCGAACTTCGCCGAGCTGGCCACCGCCGCCGGCGCCTACGGTGTCCGGGTGGAGAAGCCCAAGCAGCTGCACGGTGCGCTGAAGGGCGCCTTCAAGCACAAGGGCCCGGCGCTGGTCGACATCGTCACCGACCCCAACGCGCTGTCCATCCCGCCGAAGATCCGTGCGGAGATGGTGACGGGCTTCGCCGTCTCGGCGAGCAAGATGGTGCTGGAGGGCGGCGTCGGCCGGATGGTGCAGATGGCCCGCTCGAACCTGCGCAACGTCCCCCGTCCCTGAGGTCCGGTCCCGCTCCCGGTCGCCGCTCTCTCCGCCGTCCGGGATCCCCGGTGCGCCGTACGGGTGGAACAGGTGCCCGAGTGGAATGCCCGCGAGGGCCGCACGGAATGGCTCCCCGTGTCGACTGTCGCGCCGCTGGTGACCGCGGCGGCCGTCCTCCCCTGATGCCCGGCACCGTTCTCCCGGCGGTGCCGGGCATTGCCGCGCCCGGGCGCCGCGCCGGCCGCCGGCTCCTCCCGCAGGCTCCTCCGCACCGCTGCACCGCGCACCGCTGCACCGCGCACCGCGGCCCCGGGCCGCCGCCCGCACGGGCATGTGCCCTTGACGCGTGTCCCGGTCCTGTCCAGAGCCCGGACCGCGGCCCGGAGGAGTGGCCCGGTGCCGGTTGGGAATGCATGAGCGTGTGCCTGTTCGAGGTGGATCAGACCGATTCGGGTTACGGGGCGGAGTGGATGGCGCATCAGCGCGAGGAGTCCGTACTGAACAAGCGGCTGCGGGAGTCCGACCTGACCGCGGTCTCCGACGTGCGGCACGCACTGCGCGAACTGCTCGGGAGGTGGTCGTGGGGCGGTCCGGACCAGGCGGACGTGGCGGAGCTGCTCATCAGCGAGCTCGTCACCAACGCGCTGGTGCACACCGACAGCGGTGCGGAGGTGACGGCGGTTCTGGTGCAGGGCCGGGTGGCGCGGACCGCGGACCGGCTGCGGGTGGAGGTGCGGGACTTCGTCCCCCGGCGCCCCGCGGTGCGCAAGCCGGGCAGTGAGGCGACCGGCGGCCGGGGGCTCGTGCTGGTGGAGTCACTGGCGGACTCCTGGGGCGTTCAGCCGCAGGGGCCGGGCAAGGTGGTGTGGTTCGAACTCGAGGGCCGGGCCGCCGCCTGAGCGGACCCGCCCCGGGCGACCGTCACCCGGGCGCCCTACGCGTCCGAGCGGTGAACCGGGTCCACCGGTCCACCGCTCGGTTCAGCCGAACTGCTGCTCGAGGTCCTTGAGCTTGCGCTCCAGGGAGTCGAGCCGGGGGATCGTCAGGGTGTCGTCCTCGGCGGTCAGATCCACCGTCCGTGGAGACCCGTCGGCGGTCGCCTCCATGGTGCGCGGTGATCCGCCGGGGTCCGTCTCGGCCGTCCGCGGCGGCCGGTCCGGGGTGCCCCCGGGAGCGGCCGAGGCGTCGTCACCACCGGTCATGGCCTGGAGGGACGGACGCGAGAGCGCGGGCGGCGGTCCGGGCGCCACTATGGCAGGTTCCGCGCCGACCTGGGCCGGTGCCGCGGCCGACGCCTGCTCCAGCCGGCGCCCGGTGCGGCTCCGGAGCACCCGGTGCTGCCGGTTGATCGCCTTGATCTGCGCCCGTTCCCGCTTTTCGTGATCGCGCCGCCGCCGGCGGTCCTGGTCCTTCTGCCGCCGGTCCTCGCGCACCTCCTCCACCGCCTCGTCCAGCGTCCGCACGCCCTCCAGCAGCATCAGCGACCACGCGCCGAAGGTCTCGCGCGGCGCCCGCAGCCAGCGGACGATCCGGATCTGCGGCAACGGCCGTGGCACCAAGCCCTGTTCGCGCAGCGCCGCCCGGCGGGTCTGCTTCAGCGCGCGGTCGAAGAGCACCGCGGCCGACAGGGACATCCCGGCGAAGAAGTGCGGGGCGCCCGCGTGGTCGATGCCGCGCGGTGCGTGCACCCAGTTGAACCAGGCGGCCGCGCCCGCGAACGTCCAGACCAGCAGGCGCGATCCGAGCGCCGCGTCGCCGTGGCTCGCCTCGCGCACCGCGAGGACCGAGCAGAACATCGCGGCGCCGTCCAGGCCGAACGGGACGAGGTACTCCCAGCCTCCGGAGAGGTTGAGGTTCTGTTCCCCGAAGCCGACCAGCCCGTGGAAGGAGAGGGCGGCGGCGACCGCCGCACAGCAGAACAGCAGCACGTAGGAGGCGGTGCCGTAGACGGCCTCCTTGCGGCGGCGCCGCTCCTCGCTGCGCTCCCAGGTGTCGGTGCCCGCGTTCTCCCCGGTGCGCCGGCCGCGGCCCCGGACCACCACCGCCGCCGGCACGCCGACGAGCAGCACCAGCACCGGGAGCAGCCAGTTCAGCGATATATCGGTCATTCTCATCCTGGTGTCCCTTTTGCCTCGCGGTCCGCGTTGTGCGCGCCATCCTGGCGGAACCCGATGCCGTAACCGAGGCATTCGGAACAGGACGACGCCAAGGGGTGCGATGAAGCCACATCGGTGTCGAACTTCCCTTCCATGGACAGAAGTTGAGTTCGAGCGACATCACCCTGGCGGGTGGCGTGGGGGACCGGGGCGCGAGGTCGAGGGGGCGATGCGCGTCTGCGTAACGTGCCGTGGGGGAGGGGTGCTCGGGCACGGTACCCACCCCGGTTTCGGCGCCCTCTCGCTCAGGCGTCTCGAAGACCGTGCACAACTTGGTTCGAACGCCCGGGCTGTGGTCGCATGTGGCGATGCTCTCCAACGAACCTTCCGCAGACTCCACGGCGTGGGTACCGGCGAGCCGCGCCGCCCAGGACGGCCCTGCCGCGGGGCACCAGGGCCCGGACGAGCCGTCGGCCCAGGACAGAACCGCCGGTGCCGGCTCCCCGCGGGCCGCTCGCCGGCCGCGCCGGATCGTGCGGAGGACCGCCAAGTCGGTCCTCGCGCTGGCCGTCGTTCTTGCGTTTCTTGCCCTCGGTGACCGCTGGGCGGTGCTCTACGCGGAGAACATGGCCGCGCAGCAGGTGGAGAAGGCGCTGAAGCTGCACGCTGAGCCCGAGGTGCACATCGACAGCGTCCCGTTCGTCGGGCAGGTGCTCGCGGGCCGCGTCGACCACGTCGAGGTCAACGTCCCCGATGTCGACGCCGGGCCGGCCTCCGTCGCTCAGGTGAAGGGGTCGGTGGACGGCATCCGGATCGTCGGCAGCCTGCCGTCCTCGGTCAAGGGCGCGGTGCTGAGCTGGGTGCGCGGTGACGTCCTGCTGGACTTCAAGGACCTGAACCGCGAAGTCGGCGCGTCGCAGATCCACTTGAGGCCCGGCCCCGGGCAGAACACGGTGCTGGCCGGCGGCGACCTGCCGGTGGGCGGCAAGCAGGCCCAGGTCCGGGGGCGTGCGCAGTTGCAGCGCGTCGGGAACCGCGGCCTGCGCATGACCGTGCGGGACACGCGCGTGGTGGTGCCCGGCCTGCTCACGTACGTACCGGGCAAGGGCGGTGGCTTGCAGCTGACCGCACCCGTCGCCGACAAGCTGGACGAGGACGAGCTGCGGCAGGCGGCCGGGAAGCCCGTCCGTCCGCAGGACATGATGAAGGGCCGCGTGCTGGACACACTCGTGGACCATCCCTCGCTGCTCGAGCCCGCCGGCATCGATCCCTCGCTCGTCCAGGGTCTGCGCAAGCTCCGGGAGCCGAAGGTCGCGCAGCAGATGGAGTTCTCCGCTCAGCTGCCGGACAACCTGCCGGGCGACATGCGGCTGCGCGACATCTCCGTGACGAAGAGCGGCATTCGGGCGCAGCTGACCGGCAGGGACGTACCGGTGGGCTGAGCGACTGCACGGATGCAGGCGCCGTCACGCGGTCGCGATGGGGCGGACGCAAGGCGCCGCACCGGCCGAGGACATCCGGGCCCGAGGGCATCCGGGCCCCTGGCCGGAGCCCGGGTGGAGACGACGTTGCCGGGGACGCTTCCGTGTCCCCGGCACCGTGCGTGAGCGATCCTCGCCGACGCCGCTCAGCCCGTGGTCAGCCGGGAGATCCGCTCCGCGTCGCAGGTGCGGGGGCAGGTGAGGCAGGTGTCCTCGGGGCGCAGGGTGTAGAACATGCAGCAGCTCGCCCGGTCGCGGGTCGGCAGCGCCTCGCCGTTCGGGCCGGTCAGCTCGCGGAACGCGGAGCGGCCGACGTACGGCTTCGTGGAGCCGGGCAGCAGCAGCTCCAGCTCGCTCATGGCCCGCTGTTCCTCGCCGAGCAGGTGCCCGATGTACCAGAGGCCCTCGACGATCTCGTCGGTCGCCATGCCCCACAGCGCCCGCGGACCGCGGCGCATCCGCGGCCGGAAGCCGTCCAGGACCGGGCCGAGGTGTTCGGCGACGGCCTCGCGCACCTCGGCGCGCAGCGCCTCCTCGTCCGGGACGACCCGGGCGTGCGGCAGTCCGGCGGCCGGGTCGTCCGGCAGGCAGGCGAAGTCCCGGACGCGCGCGGTCATCCGCCCGAGCGTGCGCTGGAACGACACCTGGCCCACCGGCACGCGGGGCACCCGGCGCAGCAGGAACCAGGGGACGGTGAACAGCAGGCAGGCGGGCCAGGCGTAGCGGTGCAGCCCGAAGCTGGCGATGACGTCCGGACGGGCCTGCTGTCCGTAGTCCCGCAGGATCTGGGCGTTGTCCCAGGCGAGGAAGGCGTCGACGGCCGTGCCGCCGGCGGCGAGCTCGGTCGCGGCGACCCAGCCGCCGCCGGAGCGCGGGGGTTCCTCGGTCACGCGCAGCCCGGGGAACACCTCGGCGAGCCGGGTGTAGGCCCCGGCCACGGGGGAGGGGGTGACGGCCGGTGCGACGGGTGCTACGGGTGCGACGGACATGCGGGACCACCGAGTTCACGCGATCGTTAGCAGGTTAGCCTTACCTTACCCGATGTG
This sequence comes from Streptomyces sp. NPDC002055, assembly GCF_040296705.1. NCBI lineage: Bacteria > Bacillati > Actinomycetota > Actinomycetes > Kitasatosporales > Streptomycetaceae > Streptomyces > Streptomyces sp. NPDC002055. The sequence goes on along the minus strand of NZ_JBEOXS010000015.1, from coordinate 69,080 downwards.
ATCGAGGTTTGAACTGGGGGCCTCTCGGCCTATCGTTCTCGGGACATTCAGGGAGGACCCATGGAGCAGGCCGGAGCCGAGGCCGAGGCGCCACGCCTGCGGGAGGACGCATCGGGGCGGGAAATCCCCCGTTCGGGGGACCGCCTCCCGGGGAACCACGAAGCCCCCGGCCCGGAGTCCGGGTGCGGGGCGCCGCAGGAGAGCGCGCGCGGCCACCGGGAGCCCCCGGCGCCCGCCGGGTCGCCCCCACGTCGGATGCCGCAGCGGCACTCCGTACGCGGCCAGGTGCTGACCGCCCTGCGCACCGCGCTGGTGGGCGGCGAGCTCACCCCCGGCGAGGTGTACTCGGCCCCCGCGCTCGCCGAACGGTTCGGCGTCTCGGCGACCCCGGTCCGCGAGGCGATGCAGCAGCTCGCCGCCGAGGGCGCGGTGGAGGTCGTTCCCAACCGCGGCTTCCGGGTGGCCCGGCGCACCGCCCGCGACCTCGCCGAACTGGCCGAGGTGCGGGCGCTGCTGGAGGTCCCGGTGATGCTGGAGCTCGCCCGGACGGTGCCGCCGGAGGCCTGGGAGGAGCTGCGGCCGCTCGCCGCCGGGACCGTCACGGCGGCGGCGCGCGGCGACCGCGTCGGCTACGCCGAGGCCGACCGGGAGTTCCACCACGCCCTGCTTACCCTGACCGGGAACCGCCAACTGGCCATGATCGGTGACGAGTTGCACCGCAGGGCGCAGGGGCCGGTCACCGACGGCGCGATCGTCCGCAGCGTCGATCTGCTGGCCGACGCGGCCGAGCACACCGCGCTGCTCGACGCCCTCGTCGCCGGGGACCTCCCGGTGGTCGAGCAGCTGGTCCGGGAGCACTTCGCCGGGGCGCGCCGCACGCGCTGAGCCCGGCGGCGGGCCCGGTGTGGCGGAAGTGGCCCGCCATGGCCGTCGAATCGGGGCATGTCCGGACAGATCGCACGGCCGCCCGGAGTGCCCGCACCTGCCCGGGTGATCGTGAACCGACCGGCCCGGATGCCGCCGATTCAACTGTCGATTCGTCCAACGGCCGCAGTTCCTCTTGTACGGATCTTCTGTTGCCTGATCATTTACGTTCCCGCAGGATCCCCGAAACCCCGCCGACAGGCGGGGCGCGACCGGATCCCAGGAGGAGCCATGGGCCGAATGGCCAGCCAGCTGTGTCGCCGCAAACCGCTGGGCCGGATGATCGCCGAAGCCGACGGGGACTCCTCCGGTGCCTCCTTGCAACGGACCATGGGGCTCTGGCAGTTGACCCTTCTCGGCATCAGCTCGGTCGTCGGCACCGGGATCTTCTTCGTGCTCGGCACCAGCGTGCCCAAGGCGGGCCCCGCCGTCATTCTCTCCTTCGTCCTCGCCGCCGCCGTCGCCGGGCTCGCCGCCCTCTGCTACGTGGAGCTGGCCGGAGCCGTCCCGGTCGCGGGCAGCACCTACTCCTACGCCTACGCCTCACTCGGCGAAGGCGCCGCCTACCTCGTCGCCTGGTGCCTGATCCTCGAATACGGGGTCGCCGTCTCCACCGTCGCGGTCAGCTGGGGCCAGTACCTCAACGAGCTCAGCGACACCCTCCTCGGCGTCACCCTGCCGGACGCCATCAGCCAGCCGCCCGGCGCCGGCGGCTACGTCAACATCCCCGCCCTCGTCGTGGTCCTGCTCTGCTCGCTGCTCCTCGCCCGCGGCACCCGTGAGTCCGCGGTCGTCAACGCGGTCATGGTGTGCGTGAAGCTCGGCGTGCTGGTGCTCTTCGTCGCCGTCGCCCTGGCCGCCTTCCGGGCCGACCACTTCGCCGACTTCGCCCCGCACGGCATCGGTGGGATCGGCGTCGCCGCCTCCGGCGTCTTCTTCTCCTACGTCGGCTTCGACACGGTGGCCACCGCCAGCGAGGAGGTCCGCAACCCGCGCCGCACCATCCCGCTCGCCCTGCTGTTCACCCTGGCCGCCGTCACCCTGCTCTACATCCTGGTGGCGCTGGCCGCCGTCGGGGCCCAGCCGGCCGGGAAGTTCGGCGCGCAGGCCGACGCGGGCGAGGCGGTGCTCGCCGAGATCCTCCGCGACGTGACCGGCGCCGGATGGCCCGCGCTGCTGCTCTCCGCGGGCGCCGTGGTCTCCATCTTCAGCGTCGTGCTCGTCACGCTGTTCGGACAGACCCGCATCCTGTTCTCGATGGCCCGCGACGGCCTGGTGCCGGAGATGTTCCGGCGGGTGGACCGCAAGCGGCACACCCCCGTCCACAACACCTGGATCGTCGGCGCCTGCGTCGGCGGGCTCGCCGCCCTCGTCCCGCTCCAGTACCTCGCCGACCTCACCAGCATGGGAACGCTGGTCGCCTTCGTGGCGGTCGCCGCGGCGGTGGTCGTGCTGCGCCGTATCGCGCCGGACGCGCCCCGCTCGTACCGGGTGCCGCTCTACCCGGTGGTCCCGGTGCTCGCGGCCGTGTCCTGCCTCTACCTCGCGTATCTGCTGCCCGGCATCACCTGGGCGCTGTTCGGCTGCTGGCTGGCCCTGGCGGCCGTCCTCTACCTCGCCTTCGGCCGCCGCCACTCGGCGCTGCGGGACGGTGCCGGTGACGACCGTGCCAGTGACGACGGTGCCGGTGACGACGGCTCCGGAACAGGCGGCTCCGGAATGGACGGCGCTGGGCCGGGCGGCACCGGAACGGCCGGCGTCGCGGTGGCCGAGGGCGCGCCGGCCGGCGCCGCGGCCGACCCCGCGCCGGCGCCCAAGTGACCCTCGCACCGCCCGCCCACCGAGGCACGCGGCGCTGAGTGCTGCTGTTTCCGCCCCGGTGCGCCGAGGTGGAAACAGCAGCGTTCAGGACGTCCGGAAGGGCTGTCCGGCTGAAGGTGACACGCGAAGGGCTCCTGCCGTATGCGGCAGGAGCCCTTGTCGGATTCCCGGACGCGGAAGGCCGGCGAAGGCGGCCGGCCCGATCGCTCTTCCGGATTCCGCGGAGCGGGGGCGTCAGAGATCGAGGTGGACGGTGAGCTCGGCGTCCGTCTCATTGAGGAGTTCGACGTGGATATAGCCGCGGGCCTTGCGATAGAGCCGCGTCCCCCCGGTGATCGCCAGGTCGATGTTGCCGGGGCCCGCGCTCGTGACGGCGATCCGTCCCTGCGCGGTGAGCTGGCCGCCGGGCAGGGAGAGGGAGTTCACGCACTGCTGGTCGAACTCGTCGTTCGGGGCGGTGCGGGTCAGGGTGCAGACTCCGCCCTGGGTGCCGACCTTGGTGCTTCCGCGGTAGAGATCCGAGCTGGAGACGAACTCGTCTCCCTGGCTCGGGCCGGGGCCGCCCACGTCGACGTAGGAGAGCTGAGTCTGCTTCGAGACCAACCGGAACACCAGGTCCCGGGTGTTCTGGGAGGAGGCGGCGGCCGGCGCCGCCGATACGCCGGTGACGACGGCAGCCAGAGCGGTGGCGGCGCTCAGGCCGAGAAACTTGGAATTCCGCATGGGGATTCTCCGAATCAGCGGTCAGGTCAATCCACGTCGCTCGGAAAGCCTTTGCCGAGCCAGCCCAGCATGCTGGCGCCCATACGACTCAGTGACCGCCGTCCGGGTGAAGGTGTTGCACCACCAGCCGTGTGGGTGAGCGAATTGGTTGACGCCGAGACGTTCCCTTGGATATCGGGCCGCTGTTCGTCGGCCGTGCGGCTGATTCCGGCCCCGCCGCGAGGTCACGGCCGGTCGGGGTGTGCGGGGGAAGACGAGCGCGGCGGGCGGCCCTTCGCGAGGCCGCCCGCCCTCCGGCCGGTCGGGAGCGGCGCAGATCCGCTACCCGCGACAGCCACCGTTCGTCAGGCCGCCGGAGCCCGGTCCAGCTGCGCGGCCAGCCAGGTGGGCACCCCGCCCAGCAGCCGGAACAGCCGGCTGGCCTCGGCCCGCAGCCGGGCCGCCTCCGGCTCCGGCTCGGCGTCCGCCAGCGCCGCCAGGGCCGGCGCGGTGCCGACCAGATAGCCCAGCTCCACCCGGATCCGGAGCGACTCGGCGAAGCCGTGCCGGGCCTCGGCCCGGTCCCCGTCGCGCAGCGCCAGCCCGGCCAGATGCCGCCAGGTGAACGAGCACAGCAGCAGGTCACCGCGGGCGGCGGCGCCCGCGTGGGCCCGCCGGTACGCGGCGCGGGCCGCCTGCGGGCTGTCGGCCAGGTGCTCCGCGACCAGGCCGCGGCGGAAGTCCAGCAGCGCCCGGCCGGGTGCGGCCGGATCCAGCAGCGCCGCCGCCCGCCCGAGCGCGGCGCGGGCCTCGTCGGACCGGTCGCGGGCCCCGAGGACGGTCGCCGTATACGCCAGATTCCCCCGCTCGCAGGCCGCCCCGCCCCGCTCGTCGTCGCTGCTCGCCACGGCCTCCGCGGCCCGGAGCGCGTCCTCCGCCTCCGCCCAGCCCGCCGCGGTGAACATGCACCGCTCGACGAGCAGCGCGGCCCGCCGCAGCGCGGTGTCCGGATCGTCGGCAGCGTAGGGGGCGAGCAGCGCGGCCGCGTCGTCCCAGCACCCGCGGGACCGCAGCCGCCACACGGCGACCCGGCGGGGATCGTGCGGATCGTCCGCCTCGACTGACTCTGGCTTCCCTGAATGTGACATGGCGGTATCCGCCACATTCCCTCCCTCTGCGCGCCGTCGAGCCGGAAGTCGTGGCCGCATCTCAGCACGGAACCGCCGCCGCGCCAAGGGGGTGGGTGAACAGATTCACAAACGGGGGAGCGGAAGCACGAATTCGGCTCATTGCGGGGGCGCACGGCAGCGCGCGGGTGCGCGCCCGGGACCTCCGCGCCGTAGGCAGGCCCCCTCCGCGGCGCGGCGTATCGGCTCCTCCGCGCCGCGGCGTGCAGGCCTCCCGCGGGTACGGGGTGCCACCTTCCGCGCCGTGGCGTGCCGGCCCTCCCGCGGTACGGCGGAGGGGCCGACGCCCGGCGCCGGCCGTCAGCCCCTCCGTGACGTCCGTCGTCGGCCCCTCCGAGGCGCCGCGCGTCAGCTCATCCGCGACACCCAGTGTCAGCACCTCCGCGACGCCGCGCGTCAGCTCATCCGCAGGGCCAGGAAGAAGTCCAGCTTGTCCTCCAGCCGGGACAGATCACGCCCAGTCAGCTGCTCGATCCGGCCCACCCGGTACCGCAGCGTGTTCACATGCAGATGCAGCCGGCCGGCGCACCGGGTCCAGGAGCCGTCGCAGTCGAGGAACGCCTCCAGCGTGGGGATGAGCTCGGCGCGGTGCCGCCGGTCGTAGTCCCGCAGCGGGTCCAGCAGCCGCGCGGTGAAGGCCCGGCGGACGTCGTCCGGCACGAACGGCAGCAGCAGCACGTGCGAGGCCAGCTCCTGGTGGCCCGCCGCGCAGACCCGGCCGGTCCGGGCCGCCGCGACCCGGCGGGCGTGCCGCGCCTCCTCCAGCGCGCCGCGCAGCCCGTCCGCGGAGTGCACGGCCGCGCTGACGCCCATGGTCAGCCGCCCGTCGCCGTCCAGACCGCGGGAGAGCGGCTCGCCGACCGCGGCCAGCAGCCGGTCGGCCCGCAGACCCGTCACCGTCTCCGTGCCCTCCGCGACCGGCAGCGGCAGCAGCGCGATCGCCTCGTCCCCGGTGTCGGCCACCGCGATCCGGTCCGACACATCCGTGCCGTCCTCCTCCGGGTCGACCAGGATCTCCTCCAGCAGGGACTGGGTGACCGGGCCGCCCGGGATGTCACCGCCGTCCCACTCCACCCGGGCCACCACGACCTGCCAGTGCGGCGCCCCGCCCAGCCCCGGCAGCAGCACCGGCGCCGCGAGCCGCAGCCGGGCCGCGACCTCGGCGGGCGGCGCGCCCGCCTGCACCAGCTCCAGCACCTCCTGGGCCAGCCGGCGGCGGACCGTCCGGGCGGCGTCCCGGCGGTCCCGCTCCACCGCGATCAGCTGGGTCACGCCGTGCAGCAGGTCCAGCCGTTCGGCCGGCCAGTCCCAGGCGTCCGCCTCCACCACCAGCAGCCAGTCGGAGAGCACGGTCTCCCGCACGTCCCGGGCGCCCGCACCGGGACGTCCCGCGCCCGCCGCGGGCCGGTCCCCCCAGCTGCGGACCGGGAACAGCGAGTACGTGGTGCCGTCGGCCAGGGCGCGGTGCGGCCCGCGCCGGCCGCCGCGGGTCGCCGCCAGATGCTCGCCCGCCAGCATCGCGCGCACGGCCGCCGGCAGCGCGGGGCCGGAGTCGTTGAGGCCGGAGCCGGCGATCTGCCGGCCGGTGGGGGAGAGCACCCAGGCCCGCAGGTCGAGGTCGCTGCCGAGCAGGTCGAGGACCACCTCGGGGCCGCCGCCCGAGGGGCCGGACGTCATCATCCGGCGGTGCCGTTCCACCACGGCCGCCAGGTCGCCCGCCCGCTCGCCGGAGACCTGCCGCACCACATGCTCGGTGATGCTGGCGAACGACACGGCCTCGTTCACCGCGAACAGCGGCAGCCGGTGCCGGGCACAGGCCGCCACCAGATCCTCGGGCACCGAACCGAGCTCGGCCTCGCCCGCGGCCAGCCCCGCGACCCCGGCCTGGACGAGGATCCGGACGAACCGCTCCGAATCCTCCGGCCGGCGCCGCCAGGCCAAACCGGACAGCACCAGCTCCCCGCCGGACAGATAGCGGCTCGGGTCGCGCAGGTCGGTGGTCATCACGCCGCGGACCGGCCGGTCCAGCTCCTCCTCACCACCGAGGAGCCGCAGGCCGAGGGTGCCGGTCTCCAGCAGTGCGCGCAGCCGCATCGTCGCCGCCGATCTCTTGTGTGCCGCAGGGGTCGTTCCCCGTGGCGAGCACCAGGGGAGATTACGTCGAGGTTTCCGGACCCCGCCTTTCGTTCGAATCTACAAGACGGGGTCCCTGGCCAGCCAACTGCTTCATGTTTTCGGTGACTGCACCCATGAGGGCGTACCTCGGTGTACTGACTGACGAGGCGTGTGAACAGGACATGAAACGAGCCGGCGGCGAGCCCGCGGTCTCCCGCCGGGCCGAACGACCGATCCCGAAGAAGAGAGCCACTCATGGACTTCCTTCGTCCCGCCGGCTGGGAGGAGGCGCTCGCCGCCAAGGCCGAGCACCCTGCCGCCGTGCCCATCGCGGGTGGCACCGACGTGATGGTCGAGATCAACTTCGACCACCGCCGTCCGGAGCATCTGCTCGACCTCGGCCGCATCCCGGAACTGCGGGAGTGGGAGGTCGGCGAGGAGACCGTCCGGCTCGGCGCGTCCGTCCCGTACACGCAGATCATGGAGCACCTGCGGGCCGAACTGCCCGGCCTCGCGCTCGCCTCGCACACCGTCGGCTCCCCGCAGATCCGCAACCGCGGCAGCGTCGGCGGCAACCTGGGCGCGGCCTCCCCGGCCGGTGACGCCCACCCCGCGCTGCTGGCCGCCGGGGCCGAGGTCGAGGCCGTGTCGGTGCGCGGCACCCGCATGATCCCCGTCGACGACTTCTACACCGGGGTCAAGCGCAACGCGCTCGAACCGGACGAGCTGATCCGCGCCGTGCACATCAGGAAGGCCGACGGCCCCCAGCAGTTCTCCAAGGTCGGCACCCGCAACGCCATGGTCATCGCGGTCTGCGCCTTCTCCCTCGCCCTGCACCCCGAGACCCGCACCGTGCGGACCGGCATCGGCTCCGCCGCCCCCACCCCGGTGCGCGCCCGCGCCGCCGAGGACTTCCTCACCGCCGCGCTCGACGAGGGCGGCCTCTGGGACAGCGGCAAGGCCGTCCCCCCGTCCGTCGCCCGGCAGTTCGCCGAACTGTGCTCGGGCGCCTGCAACCCCATCGACGACGTGCGCGGCAGCGCCCGCTACCGGCGTCACGCCGTCGGCGTCATGGCCCGCCGCACCCTCGGCTGGACCTGGGACGCCCACCGCGGCGCCGCCCGCGGAACCGAAGGAGGCGCCCAGTGCGCGTGAACCTCACCGTCAACGGCCGCCCCCACGAGGCCGACGACGTCTGGGAGGGCGAGTCCCTCCTCTACGTGCTGCGGGAGCGCCTCGGCCTCCCCGGCTCCAAGAACGCCTGCGAACAGGGCGAATGCGGCTCCTGCACCGTGCGCCTGGACGGCGTGCCGGTCTGCGCCTGCCTGGTCGCCGCCGGACAGGCCGAGGGCCGCGAGGTCGTCACCGTCGAAGGCCTCGCCGACTTCGCCGACCAGCGCGCGGCCGGCGGCTGCGCCGGCGGGGCCTGCGGCACCGGCCTCGACGAGGCCCGCCGCTGGCAGGCCCGCCCCACCGGAACGGACGGCCGCACCGGCGAACACGCCGCCCTCGCCCCGATCCAGCAGGCCTTCATCGACGCCGGAGCCGTCCAGTGCGGCTTCTGCACCCCCGGCCTGCTCGTCGCCGCCGACGAACTGCTGGAGCGCACCACCGAACCGTCCGACGCCGACATCCGCGAGGCGCTCTCCGGCAACCTGTGCCGCTGCACCGGCTACGAGAAGATCCTCGACGCGGTACGCCTCGCCGCCGCCCGCGGCGCGACCACCACCGCCGGGGAGGGGGCCTGAGATGACCCGCCCGAACACCACCCGCACCTCGGTGCCCTCCGGCTCCCCCACCCGCATCACCCAGGGGGCCACCCGCGGCGGCATCAGCGAGTCCACCCTGCGGCCCGACGGCACCCTCAAGGTCAACGGCGAGTTCGCCTACGCCTCCGACCTGTGGCACGAGGACATGCTGTGGGGCTTCACCCTGCGCAGCCCGCACGCCCACGCCGAGATCCGCTCCATCGACGTCTCCGAGGCACTGGCCCAGGCCGGGGTGCACGCCGTCCTCACCCACGACGACCTGCCCACCGAGGTGAAGCACTACGGCCTGGAGATCCAGGACACCCCGGTGCTCGCCCACGGCAGGGTCCGCCACCACGGCGAACCGGTGGCGATCGTCGCCGCCGACCACCCCGAGACCGCCCGCCGCGCCGCCGCGAAGATCAAGGTCGACTACGCCGAACTGCCCGTCGTCACCGACGAGGCGTCCGCCACCGCCGACGACGCGCCGCTGCTCCACCCCGGCCGTGACGACCACCACGCAGCGCACGCCCCGCACCCCAACATCGTCCACCGGCAGCCCATCCTCCGCGGCGACGTCGCGGCCGCCCGCGCCCGCGCCGACGTGATCGTCAGCGGCGACTACGAGGTCGGCATGCAGGACCAGGCCTTCCTCGGCCCCGAGTCCGGCCTCGCGGTGCCCGCCGAGGACGGCGGCGTCGACCTCTACATCGCCACCCAGTGGCTGCACGCCGACCTCCGCCAGATCGCCCCCGTCCTCGGCCTCCCCGAGGACAAGGTGCGGATGACGCTCTCCGGCGTCGGCGGCGCCTTCGGCGGGCGCGAGGACCTGTCCATGCAGATCCACGCCTGCCTGCTGGCGCTGCGCACCGGCAAACCCGTCAAGATCGTCTACAACCGGTTCGAGTCGTTCTTCGGCCACGTCCACCGGCACCCGGCGAAGCTCCACTACGAGCACGGTGCCACCCGCGACGGCCGGATCACCCATATGACCTGCCGGATCGTGCTGGACGGCGGCGCCTACGCCTCGTCCTCCCCGGCCGTCGTCGGCAACGCCGCCTCCCTCTCGGCCGGCCCGTACGTCATCGACAATGTCGACATCGAGGCCGTCGCCCTCTACACCAACAACCCGCCCTGCGGCGCGATGCGCGGCTTCGGCGCCGTCCAGGCCTGCTTCGCCTACGAGGCCCAGATGGACCGGCTCGCCGCCGAACTCGGCCTGGATTCGGTCGAGTTCCGCCGGATCAACGCCATGTCGCAGGGCACGGTCATGCCGACCGGCCAGCCCGTCGACTCCCCGGCCCCGGTCGCCGAACTCCTGCGCCGCCTCAAGGCGATGCCGCTCCCGCCCGAGCGGCAGTGGGAGACCGCGGGCCCCGACGGCTCGGCCACCGACGTCCGCGCCCTGCCCGGCGGCCTCTCCAACACCACCCACGGCGAGGGCGTCGTCCGCGGCGTCGGCTACGCCGTCGGCATCAAGAACGTCGGCTTCTCCGAGGGCTTCGACGACTACTCCACCGCCCGCGTCCGGCTGGAGGTCGTCGGCGGCGAACCGGTCGCCCTGGTGCACACCGCGATGGCCGAGGTCGGCCAGGGCGGCGTCACCGTGCACGCCCAGATCGCCCGCACCGAACTCGGCGTCACCCAGGTCACCATCCACCCCGCCGACACCCGGGTCGGCTCGGCCGGCTCCACCTCCGCATCCCGGCAGACCTACGTCACCGGCGGCGCGGTGAAGCACACCTGCGAGGCTGTCCGGGAGAAGGTCCTGGAGCTCGGCCGCCGGAAGTTCGGCACCCACCACCCCGCGTGGGCCACCGCCGAACTGCTGCTGGAGGGCGGCAAGGTCGTCACCGACGGCGGCGAGGCCCTCGCCGACCTCACCGACGTCATCGAGGGCGAGGCCATCGACATCGAGCTGGAGTGGCGGCACCGCCCCACCGAGCCGTTCGACCTGCGCACCGGCCAGGGCAACGGGCACGTCCAGTACTCCTTCGCCGCCCACCGCGCGGTCGTCGAGGTCGACACCGAACTGGGCCTGGTCAAGGTCATCGAACTGGCCTGCGCCCAGGACGTCGGCAAGGCGCTCAACCCGCTCTCCGTCGAGGGGCAGATCCAGGGCGGCACGACCCAGGGCCTCGGCCTCGCGGTCATGGAGGAGATCGTGGTCTCCCCGGACGGCCGGGTGCGCAACCCGTCCTTCACCGACTACCTGATCCCCACCATCCTGGACACCCCGGTCATCCCCGTCGACGTCCTCGAACTGGCCGACGACCACGCGCCGTACGGGCTCCGCGGCGTCGGCGAGGCGCCCACGCTCTCCTCGACCCCGGCGGTGGTGGCGGCCATCCGGGAGGCCACCGGGCTCGGCCTCGCCCGCGTACCGGTACGGCCCGAACACCTCACCGGCACCTGACCCGCCCCTCCGGTACCCGATCCCCTCCGGTACCTCACCCGCTCTCCGGGCGGTGCGGACGGACGCCCCCATGTCCGTCCCTCGCCGGGCCCCGGCCCGGGAGACCCCCGCACCGCCCGGAGCCGTGCCGCACCGCTCGCGGCACATCCCGCAGGAAACCCAGCGGTAAGCGCACCGCCCCGCAGGGAACGCACCACCTCGCAGCAAACGCACCACCGGCACCACTCAGCGATACCTCACACCATCGGCACCGTCCAGCAGTACCCCGCACCACCGGCACTACCGAGCAGTAACGGCGCTTTCGGGCCATCCGGCAGTGCCCGCACCACCCCGTTCGTCTCGGGCCGTCCCCCGGGTCGTGCAGCCACCTCGACATCCCAAATCCCGCGTCCCCCACAGCTGCGCGGGTGCCCCTGTGAACCTTGGGAGTAGGCACCATGACCCAGTCGTCCGTACAGCCGGACACCGCGGCGGAGGATGCGGCCACCGGCTCGCGTCCGCCCGCCGGCCGGTCCTGGCTCGACCGGTACTTTCACATCTCCGACAGAGGGAGCACCGTCGCGCGCGAGCTGCGCGGCGGCGTCACCACCTTCATGGCGATGGCGTACATCCTCCTGCTCAACCCCCTACTGCTCGGCGGTGAGGACGCCGCCGAGCACACCCTCAGCCGCAGCGCGCTGATCACGGCCACCGCGTTCGCCGCCGCCTTCACCACCCTGCTGATGGGCTTCATCGGCAAGGTGCCGCTCGCCCTCGCGGCCGGCCTCAGCGTCTCCGGGGTGGTCGCCACCCAGGTGGCGCCGAACATGACCTGGCCGCAGGCCATGGGCATGTGCGTGATCTACGGCCTGCTGATCTGTCTGCTGGTGGTCACCGGCCTCCGCGAACTGGTCATGAACGCGATACCGCTGCCGCTCAAGCACGGCATCACGATGGGCATCGGCCTGTTCATCGCCCTGATCGGCCTGGTCAAGGCCGGTTTCGTGCAGATGGGCGCCGAGACCGCCCCGGTCACCCTCGGGGCGGGCGGACAGCTCGCCGGCTGGCCGGTCCTGATCTTCTGCGTCACCCTGCTGCTGATCTTCATGCTCCAGGCCCGCGGCGTCCCCGGGGCGATCCTCATCGGCATCGCCGTCGGGACCGTCCTCGCCGTCGTCGTCAACACCGTCGGCGGGCTGAGCCCGAAGGAGTGGGGCGGCGCCCCGCCGGAACTCGACGGCAGCGCGGTCTCCGCACCGGACTTCTCCCTCTTCGGACAGGTCGAGTTCGGCGGCTGGGGCTCGATCGGCGCCATGACCGTCGGCATGATCGTCTTCACCCTGGTGCTGGCGGGCTTCTTCGACGCGATGGCCACCATCATCGGCGTCGGCACCGAAGCCGGCCTCGCCGACGACAAGGGCCGCATGCCGGGCCTGTCCAAGGCGCTGTTCATCGACGGCGCGGGCGGCGCGGTCGGCGGTGTCGCCGGGGCCTCCGGCCAGACCGTCTTCGTCGAGTCCGCCACCGGCGTCGGCGAGGGCGCCCGCACCGGACTGTCCAGCGTCGTCACCGGTCTGCTCTTCGCCGCCTGCCTCTTCTTCACCCCGCTCACCCAGATCGTCCCAGGTCAGGTGGCTGCCGCCGCCCTGGTCGTCATCGGCGCGATGATGATGCAGAACGCCCGGCACGTCGACTGGGCCGACCGCACGGTGGCGATCCCCGTCTTCCTGACCGTTGTCCTGATGCCCTTCACGTACTCCATCACCGCCGGTGTCGGTGCGGGCGTCATCGCCTGGACCGCCATCAAGGCGGCCCAGGGCAAGTGGCGCGAACCCGGCGTGTTCATGTGGGCGCTCACCGGCATCTTCGTCGTCTACTTCGCCCTCCGCCCCATCGAGCACTGGCTCGGCGTCAAGTAGCGCCGCCGTGCCCTCCACGCAACCCTGAAGGAGAGGTGATCGCCATGCTGGACATCGCCGAGGAACTGAACCGGTGGTGCGAGCAGGGACGCGACTTCGCCGTGGCCACGGTGGTGGCCGTCACCGGCAGCGCGCCCCGCCGGCCCGGTGCCGCCCTCGCGGTCGACACCGACGGCACGGCGATCGGCTCCGTCTCCGGCGGCTGCGTGGAGGGCGCGGTCTACGACCTGTGCCAACAGGCCCTGGAATCCGGCGCATCCGTGCTGGAACGCTTCGGCTACAGCGACGAGGACGCCTTCGCCGTCGGCCTGACCTGCGGCGGGGACATCGACGTGCTGGTCACGCCGGTGCGGGCGGGCACCTCCCCCTCGACCGGCCTCGCGCGCGAGGTGTTCGCCGCCGTGCTGGCCGCCGCGGCCGGGGGAGAGGCAGCGGCGGTCGCCCGGATCGTCGACGGCCCGGCCGAGCTGATCGGCCGCCCCCTGCACGTACGCCCCGACGGCTCCTGCGCCGGGACCCTCGGCGGCCACCCCGAGCTGGACCGCACGGCGGCGGCCGAGGCCCGCGCCCTCCTCGACGCGGGCCGCACCGACACGGTCGGCATCGGCGCCGACGGCAGCCGCTGCGGACAGCCCCTCACCCTCTTCGTCGAGTCCAGCGTCCCACCGCCCCGGATGATCGTCTTCGGCGCGATCGACTTCGCCGCCGCCCTGACCCGGGTCGGCTCCTTCCTCGGCTACCACGTCACCGTCTGCGACGCCCGCCCCGTCTTCGCCACCGCCGAGCGCTTCCCGGACGCCGACGAGATCGTCGTCGACTGGCCCCACCGCTACCTCGACTCACAGGACCTCGACAGCCGCACCGTGCTGTGCGTCCTCACCCACGACGCCAAGTTCGACGTCCCCCTCCTGGAACGCGCCCTGCGCCTCCCCGTCGCCTACGTCGGCGCCATGGGCTCCCGCCGCACCCACCTGGACCGCCTGGAGCGCCTCCGCGACGCCGGCGTCACCGAACTCGAACTGACCCGCCTGCGCTCCCCGATCGGCCTCGACCTGGGCGCCCGCACCCCCGAGGAGACGGCCCTCTCCATCGCCGCCGAAATCGTCGCCGACCGCCGCGGCGGCACCGGCGTCCCCCTCACCGGCGCCCACACCCCGATCCACCACGACGGGACGGCGAGCGTGGGGCGGATCGGGTCGGTGGCTTGAGGGCGGGGCTTGAGGCGGGGGCTTGAAGGCGAACGGGGCCGGGAGCGGGGGCCGGTGAACGGCTCGTGAGAAGCCCGGCCGACACGCGCCCCGGCCCGACGCCGGGCGTGCCGGAAGGAAAGCGGTTGTCGACCGGCCCTGCGGCATACCAGGGTTGGCCGCACAGGAGGTACGCATGCCGACACCGCCCGCCCCGAGCCGTCCGGACCTGGTGCGAGGCCTGCAGGAGAGAGCGGCAAGAGCCCTTCCGGCAGAGTACGTCGAACACCTCGACGGATGGTGGCTGCGCCATACCACCGGCTCCGCGTGGTGGGCGGGCACAGTGCTGCCGCACGGGGACGCCGCACGACTCGACCCTGGCGGACCACTCGACCCGAACGGACGACTCGCTCCGACCGGACCGCTCGACCTGAACGGGCAAATCGCTCCGACCGGACCGCTCGACCTGCGCGGCAGGGTGGCCGCCGTGGAGAAGTTCTACGCCGGATACGCCGCGGCACCGCGATTCCAGATCACCCCTGGGACCTGCCCGTCGGGCCTCGACCCTCTCCTGGCGGAACGCGGGTACCGCCGCGAAAGCCCGATGACCTTGCGGTGTGCCCCGACCACGGCCGTCCTGGCGCAAGCCCCGACCGGCTCACTGCGGGGAAGCGCCTGCGCCTCGACCGGCCCACTGCGGGTCCGCGTGGACGATCACCCGACGAGCGCGTGGTTCGACGTCTGGCACGCCGTGCACGGACAAGGTGCCGAACCTCGTTCCGAGTGGGACCTGCTCGGCCGCGTGAACCGCCACTCCGCCTACGCCTGCGCGCTGAGCGACGGCGAGGTCATCGCGGTGAGCCGCGCGGTCGCCGACGAGGGCTGGGCAGGAGTGTTCGGCATGGCCACGATCCCCCGGGCACGCGGAAAGGGCGCGGCCCGCGCCGTACTCGCCGCGCTGGCCGACTGGGCCGGGTCACACGAGGCCCACCGCATGTACCTCCAGGTCGAACGCGACAACGCTCCGGCCCTCCGGCTTTACGACCGCGCGGGCTTCGGCGAGGTGTGCGGGTATCACTACCGCGGTGGAGCGGGGTGAGGCCGGGTGCTGAGCCCACGCCGTGCCCTCCCGGGTGCTCTTCCAGCAGGTGACTGAGCCGACAGGTCACTGGGCGGGCAGGTGACTGGGCGGGGCGGATTGGCGCGTTCGCCGACGCACTGATCGGGCGCGACCGCATACTTTCGACAGACGAGCTGTCCAGAGAGGGGCAAGGCCGTGTCACCTTCCGATGCCACCCCGGACCCGTACGCCGATCCACTGGCGTTCGGCCAGCGGATGCAGATCCTCCGCCAGCGCCGGGGCATCACCCGCACCGTCATGGCCGGTCTGCTGGGCATGTCCCCGTCGTGGGTGAAGCGAGTGGAATCCGGCCAACTGCAAACGCCAGGGCTGGAGATGATTCTCCGCATCGCCGAGACACTCCGGGTCCGCAACCTCGCCGACCTGACCGGACGGCACGCCCTCAGCGTCGATCTCTTCACCGGTCCGGGCCACCCCCGGCTGCCCGCGGTCGCGGCAGCCGTGAACGCCTTCCCCTTCAGCGTTGACCGGCCCGCGCCCCGACCCGACCACCTCCGCGCCCGCCTCGATCGCGCATGGTCGGCCCGGCACTCCTCTCCCCACCACCGGGATGTGGTCGGTGGCCTCCTGCCTGAACTGATCCGCGATGCCCAACTGGCCATCCGTCAGGCGGACACCGCGGCCGACCGGCGAGCTGCGCAGGCCACGCTCTCCGAGGTCTACTGCCTGTCGCAGTTCTTCCTGGCGTACCAGCCGGACCCCTCCCTGCTGTGGCGGGTCGCAGACCGGGGGATGGTCGCCGCTCAGGAGTCCGAGGACCCGCACGCCATGGGCATCGCGGCGTGGTTGGCGGCCGAGGCACACCGCGACTCCGGGCCGGCCCACTACGAAGCGGCCGACGCGGTCACCAGGGAAACCCTCGACCACCTGCGACCACTGCTGCCGGATGCCGGTGATGACGTACGCGCCATCGCCGGAGCACTCACCGTCGCCGCCGCGTACACCGCCGCCCGACGAGGGGACACCGGGACGGCGTGGCACCACTGGGACATCGCCCGGGCGATGGCCGACTGCCTTCCCGCGGGCTACTTCCACCCGGTCACCAGCTTCTCGCAGGCCATCATGGGCGCCCACGCGGTCACGATCGCCGTCGAACTGCACTCCGGCAGCGAGTCCGTGCGCCAGTCCGACCGCGCGGACGCCACGGCGATCCCCTCCCGGCCACGCCGCGCCCGCCACCGCATCGAACAGGCCCGCGGATACCGGCTCGACGGCCGGCCGGACACCGCCCTCGCCCTGCTGGACCAGGCCTACGAGGCCGCCCCGGAGACGATCCGCTACAACGGCTTCGCCCGGCGCATCATCATGGAGGAGACCGAATCGGCAAGCCCCGGCCGACGCCGCCGCGCCTCCGCGTTGGCAGTCAAGGTGGGAGTTCTGGCGGCGTGAGGGAGGGGACACGATCTGTGTCCCCTCCCTCACGGAACCGCTCTTACTGTCGTCGCGTACCCGACCACGCCGACAGCAGGAGCGCCCGTGCACACCACAACAGACGGCCACAGCAGGCCGATCGACGTCGCGGCCATTCAGGCCACCATCACCACAGCATTAGCAACCAGCAATGGCCCGTTGGTCATGGAGGATCTGGTCGTCCTCGAACAGTCCCTGCGCGCCCACATCGAACGGCTGCTCCCCGAGGCGGAAGCCGCAGCCGAACGGATCTGGCGCGGCAGTATCGCCTGGTACCAACAGCGGGACCGACTGGAGACCATCCGGCACCAGACCGCACGGGGACTGACGGACCGCCCGCTCACCGCACACATTCACGTGACGACCCTGGCCCGTGAATGCGAGTGGCTCCTGACCCAGCTCGGAGCACACCGGTGACCCAGCGGATGTGCAACTGGCACCCGGGATACACCGATCGCCCCACCCTGATCGCCCTCATCGAAACCGGCAGCGGCCCCGGCGCCATCTACTACGCCTGCCCGGACTGCATGCGCATCTATCGACTGCGGCCCTTCGACCCGGCCGCCGACGGCTGCCCGGTCTACGAGCGGCGCCGCGACTGAGGCCGCTGCCGAGCCCGCGACTGAGCCAGTGACGGGTGCCCCGGCTGGTCCATGGCTGAGGCCGCGACTGAGACAGGGCTGTCGTCGGCGGCTTCCCCCTCCGTCGGCGACGGCCCGCAGCAGCCGACCACATCGTTCCATCGGAGCGGCCGGCACCGCCCGCTTGGAGCCGGACAGCCACCGGGCAGAGGCGGCGTTCGGGACGAAGTCACCCTCACGGTGGATAGGCACTTGCCCCAGGCCCCCCCGCGGCCCCAGGGCCGCTACCTTCTGGAGCCGGCAACCACCGACGCGAGGAACGCCAGGATGGACGACGAACCGCTGGAACGCTGGGCGGAACGCCGCGACGCCAGGATCGGACGCCTGCGTGCCCTGCCGATCGTCCCCGGGGGCGGGCCCAGAGGATCGCATCTGTACCCGGACGCACCACGCGCCATCGAGCGATGGAACGGGTACGCGTGGGAGCCGTACGGGTTCGCCGCAAACCTGGCCGAGGCGAAGGCAATCCTCTACCCGGAAGCCAAGGACTCTCCGGCTCCGGCCCAGGGACCGGCGCCCAAACCACTCGGCACAGGCACCGGCAAGCACCGCAAGCCCCAGCCACCGAGGTCCAACGGCTGAGGGTAGATCTGGCACCCCGTTCTTGGTCCTGCTGTTCCCATCACGTTCCCAGCTGAGGTCGTGGGGACTGGCCTTCGAGGGTCGGCAAAAGCGTCTACGCAGGCCCGTTGGCCAGCCGGGTTCCATGAGCGCCGCAGATGCTTTGGGAGGCACGACCAGGCTCGCCCCCTCGGCCCGGGAATTGAATCAGGGGCCGTTTCCGCAGGTCAGCTGCCTGACGGCAGGCTAGCTCGTTTCTTCTCTGTTCGGGAACTGCTCAGCCTGGGTCGCCTCCGGCGCGCTTCCATCCGGAGGCCATGTTCCCCGTACAGGGGTGGTGGCTGCGACCGGGTCAGTCGCCGTGGTAGAGGCGAACGGGATCGATCAGCTGGATGGCGGGGTCGTTCTCGGCGAGGTGGCGCAGTTCGTCTGTGAAGCCGGTGCCGCTGTAGCACTGCAGCCGGGTGGCGTCGGTGGCGGTGCCGCGCGCGGTGAGGAGAGCACGGATGTGCTGTAGACGTTCGAGGTGGCCCTTTCCCATGACGTCATTCCATTTGGCTTCGCCGATGGCGAGCAGAGTTTCGCGGCCGCTGTCGCTCTCGCCATGGACCGCGACGTCGACTTCGTGGCTGGTCTTCGCGGCAGGATCGTTGACGGTCCCGCTGGCGACCCTTGTGACCTGTCCGCCGTGGGTTGCGGGGGACGCATGCCAGCGGGCCCATTCACGGCAGACCTGTTCGAAGTGCGGGCCGACAACCTTGCTGCGGAAGGTGGACTGGGCGCGGCGCCAGACGGCGGGGGCGCGTCCGGGGCGTTCCAGATCGCCCCAGGCGGGGCGCATGACCGCGTGGTAGAAGGCGATGAGAGGTTCGGCGATGCGGTAGGCGGAGCGGTTGCGGCGGAAGGCGTCGGCCTCGTGGGTGATCATGCCGACGTCCTGGAGAACGCTGAGCGGGTGGGCGAGGTCGGTGGACTTGCGGCCGAGGTAGTCGGCGATGCCGCCGCGTGCGGCGTTTCCGGCGGCGATGGCGGCCAGGACGGAGTGGTAGAGCGCGGTGTCGTGGAGTTCGGGTTCCTCTGCGAGCAGGTAGCGGGCCTCGCGGAAGAGCGGACGGGCGGGATTGAGGACGGCGCGGGTGACCCAGGCGTCGAAGTCGTGGGGCCCGGCGGGGGCGTCGCCCTGGGTGAACTCGCGGCGGTAGGCGGGGGTGCCGCCGACGATGGCGTGGGTGAGCAGTGCGGTGCGCGGGTCGATGATCTCCCAGAACTCGGCGGCGAGGCGGAAGTCCAGGGTGGGGACAACGAGTTCCAGGCCGGCGCGACCGCGCAGCGGGGCGTTGCCGGCGAGGAGTCCGCCCATGAAGGACAGGGCAGAGCCGCACAGCAGGAGCCGTACGGGGGTGTTGGTGTGCTGGGCGGCGGGGTCGAGCGCGCGCTGGATGATCGAAGGGAGGGCAGGGGAGGCCTTGGCGAGGAAGGGGAATTCGTCGATGACCGCGACGGTGGGGCCGCCCCTGTCGGCGGTGCGCATCAGCTCGGTGACGGCCTCGTCCCAGTGGGTGAAGCGGAACGGGGTGGGCTGGTCGCGGTGGCGGGCGAGGGCATCGCCGAACTGGCGCAGCGCGTCGGTTTCGGTGGTCTCGGTGGCGGTGAACATGAAGCCGCCGCTTGCCCGCGTGACCGCGTCCAGGAGGAAGGTCTTGCCCTGGCGGCGGCGGCCGGAGACCACGCCGAGGGTGGCGCGCGGGCCGGGTAGGGCGGCGAAGCGGGTCAGCTCGGCCCACTCGAAGTCGCGGTCGAACATCTCGGCAGGTTTGTCCATGGCGCACCTCTATATGGATAGGTGCGCTTATTGTATCTGGACTTATCGAGAGTGTTTTCTTTCGTGCGGCGCGCCTGACGTTGGCCAGGGGGCGCGCCGCACCAGCGGGCTGCAGTCGTGGTTCACGCCGCGTGCAGTACCGCACTGCCTGCCGCCAGTGCCGCGACCATGCCGGCCTTGGGGAACGGGCAGCGGCCCGGCCCGCCCCGGAGCGGTATTGCGGCGCGCCGTGTCGGCGGGCGGGATGCGTGCTTTGTCATGGCCTCGTCGAGTAGGTCGGCGACGGTCCGCGGGCCGCGCGGGCACGGTACGGACACCCCGCTGCCCACCTCCGGAAGGGATCGCCGCAGCCACAACAGCCGCCGAACTCGAACGCGGCACCGAAGGTCCATTCCTGCTCCGCCGGGCGCGTCGCCGTGCGTCGCGCTGCCGAGCGTAGTAGCCAGAGCCACATGCTCTCCCGGGGGGTGCGCTTTTTAATGACCGCATGGCTGTGGTCATGGATGAGGAGACGGTCTACGCGTTCGCCCACGACGCCGAGGTCGCCGAGGGGCGGACCCTGCTCGCCGACGGTGCGGTGATCGAGGCGGAGAGCGAGCCCCGCGGTATCTGCGGGCTGGTGCGGGACGGTTCGGGCGCCGCCTGTGGTGTCTGGGTGCGGGTCGTGGGGCGGGAGCTGACGGCGGAGTGCGACGGCTCGTGCAACCTGGTATCAGGACGCTTGTGCCGACATGCCGTCGCACTCTCCCTGCACGCCGTCGAACGGGGCATGTCCTGGCAGGCCGTGCCTGTCGACGACACTTGCCGCCCCCCGGTGAAGCCCTGGGCGCACTCACTGCCGTGGAGAAGGCCGCGGTGCTGGACCGGTTGCTGGATGCCCGCCCCGAACTGTCTGCAGAAGCCGATCAGTTGCCCGTACAGATGCTGGGCCCCACAGGCCCGCGCCGAACTGTCCGCCCTTCAGGAGAAGACGGCGAGCGAGGTTGAGCAGGCCCTGCGCGCCCTGGACGTCACCCATCTGAGCACCGGCTATCGCGCGGGCTTCGGGTACACGGATGTGTACGAGGCCGCGAGCCGTCTGATCGGGCCGGTCATCGAACGGTACGAGGCCGATGTCCGTCGCCGGCTGGCGCTCGGCATGCCCGACGCCGCTGAGGCCGTGGCCCTGGGCGTACTCGACGGCCTGGACGCCTGCGAAGGCGACTACGACGGCGACGAGGTGCTGTGCTGCGCCGGGGAGGGCCTCGCCGAGACCTACGGGTACAAAATCCGCGAACTGATGCTCAGCGCAGGCCGAGCCGTGGATTAGGCCCGCCCTGCCCTCCATGTGTCTCACCGCACAGCCGAGGGCTCCGCGCGGTCACGCGTTGTTCTGGGACGCTTTCGGCCGACAAGTGGCGGCGGAACGAGCAACCTGGTGAGATTCCGGACAGTGCCGCTTCTGTTCAGCGGAGCGGTTCCGTCATGGCCGCGGCCCCGTTCGGGGCGGGATCGGGGAAGCGTGGATCCCGAGTCTGGATCCGATCCCGCTCATGACACCTTGTGCCGGACCATCCGCTCACGCATCGCTCACGCAGAGGAGGCTGCTGACCAGTGCGTTCGCTCCGTCTAGCGCGGCTCGGCCTTTCGGCCCGAAGTGGAGTTTGTGCGACCTCGGTGAGCCTTAAGTATCCACTCCCGCATCGTCGTGTCGGCGCCTGACCATCAATGACCTCGCGAGCATGGCACTGAACGTTTCGCTTTAGGGGTGACGTCGTGGATGCCGAGATAGGTGTATAGCGGGGAACGCGGGTCACGCTGTCGTCGCAGACCAGCCGCGTCGGTCATATATCGGAGAGCACGTGAGCCGCTGGTGCAGTAGCTGTCCGTGCACACGCTCTATCTGCTCGGATCCGGCTCTGATTCCCTGACCGGGAAGGCACTTGGGTTCGACCACGAGGTGGGGCATGGAGCGCGCGACCCATGGGACAGCACGGAGTTGCACGGATGGCATCGGCGAGCGGCGGCCTGTCCGCTTCCTCTGGAGCCTGTCGCGGACGGTCCGGGAGGAACTGCTGAGTATCGGTTCCCCGAAGCAGTATCCGCCCGGGAAGAAGATCCTGGTGGAAGGGGAGGCGGGCGATCATCTTGTGCTCCTGAGGGCCGGCTGCGTGAAGGTCACTGGCACGCTCGGCAACGGGCATGAAACCCTGATCGCCATCCGGGTCGGCGGAGACGTGGTCGGGGAGATGGCCGTGCTCGACGACCTGCCCAGGTCGGCCACGGTGACGGCGTGCGACGACGTCGACGCGCACGTCGTCCAAGGCCGAGCAATGCGGAGCTTCCTCGACAAGTGTCCCGAAGCCGCCATTCAGATCGTGCGGCTCAGCAACCGCCGCCTGCGCACCGCGAATTCCTGGCGCATCGCGTTCGGTGAGTTCCCCGTTCGAGTGCGGCTGGCCCGTGTGCTCGCTGAACTGGCCGAGAACTACGGCCGACGCGTCGGCTCGGACACCGTGATCTGTCTCGACCTCACACAGATCGAACTCGCCGCGCTCATCGGAGCGAAGCTGAGGGCGGTACAGAAGGCGCTGGCGGGTTTTCGCGACCAGGGGATCGTTCGCACCGGCGGCGGCGAGATGGGGGTGATCAAGCTGGACCGCCTCCGGGCGATCGGACTCCTGCCGATGACCGGTCGTTGACGGGACCTGGGAACCGCATTTTTGCGGCCTGCTCGGAGGTTCCGGCCCACCGGCCGCACAGTGGGCGTGCAACGCAAGCAACTGTCCACTCTCATCGAGCAGGTGATGGTTCACATGACGTCGCACCCGACCGTCAGTCCCTGGGGCAAGCCCCGGCCGGACGTCACCAGCCGCCTCTGCCTGGCGGCGGACATCGAGCAGTACAGCCACCTCGACACTCCGGACCAGCGGGCCGCGCAGGCCCAACTCGCCCGGGTGCTGCGGATGGCGGCCGAGCGCAGCGGGCTGGACCACGGCAGATGGTCCACCCAGCCGCAGGGCGACCTGGAGTTCGCGGTTCTCCCGCCCGGCACTCCCGAGCAACTGGTGTTGGGCGCGTACGTCACGCACCTGGCGGCCGAGCTCGGCGGCTACAACGCCACCCGCCGGCCCGCCGAGCGGATGCGGCTTCGGCTGGCCATCGACAACGGCGTGGCCACCACGGCAGCCCTGGGCTTCTCCGGCCCCGCCCCGATCGCGGTGGCCCGCTACCTGAACGCACCCGAGGTGAAGGAGGCCCTGGCGGCCGCCGGGTCGGCGAGCCTGGCCGTGGTGGTCTCCGACCGGCTCTACCAGGACGTGGTGCGCTCGGGGTTCCACGGGCTCGCCCCGGAGCACTACCGCCGCATCCATGTGCGGCAGAAGGAGTTCGCCGGGTACGGCTGGCTCCGGTTGCCCGGAGTGGACCCGCAGGACGCGCAGGCCCCCTGGCCGGGTGCGCCGGAGGACGGGCCGCGACCGCCGGCGCGAGCGGAGGAGCGGGGGCAGCCGAGCTTCGTGCAGCACGACGTTCACGGCACCGCCATCCAGGGCGTGATCCATGGAGCCATCGTCCACGGGGCGGTGCCTGGCGGGGCAGGCCGATGAGCGACGACCCGCCCGCCGGAGGCTGCACATCGTGCGAGAACGCGGCGGGGCACAACCGCCAGCAGGGCACCCGGGGCCTCTCCGTCCAGGGCCGGACCGGCGATGTGCACTACTACGCCGCCGCCTGCGACCACCATTCCGCCGCGAGCGCGCGGCGGCGCACGGCCGGCTTCTCGCCGGTCCCCTACGAGACGCTGCGCGAGGAGTTGCACCGGATCGTCCGGGCCTGCTCACGCATCGTGGACGACCTGCGTGACGACACCGACGACTCGGGAGGTTCACCATGGGACTGATCTCCTACAACCGGGTGTTCGACGTGCTGGAGCACCTGTTCCGGCCAGCCGACCTGCCCTTCCCGGTCACCACGGCCGACGGTCCGGCCCGGATCTCCGCCCTGGCGGCCCGGCGGGCGCTGTACGGCAGGTCGGCCGACCCGCAGCTCCGCGAGGAGATCTGGCGCGAGGCCATCGGCGCGGCGCAGCGCGACAGCGACGCGGCCGGAGCTGACCGGCTGCTGGCGCTCTGGCTGGCCCTGCCCGCGATGCGGGGCACCCTCTACCGGATCGCGATCCGGTGGCCGATCGACCGGCGGGAGCTCGAATCCGAGTCACTGTTCGCCCTGTTGGCAGTGCTCGCGGACGTGGATCTGCAAGCCCAAGAGGTTGGCCTCGCACTGCTGCACCCCGCCGGTAACCGAGTGTGGGCGTTCGCCCGGGCCCGCATCCGGGAGCGACCGGTGGCGGACGTCGCGGCGCTGGCCGCCGCCCACCTGGCCGTGGAGGCACCCGTGGAGTCGCCGGTCGGCGACTGGCGGGATGGCTGGGAGCTGCGGGTGTCGCCGCCTGCCCGGCCTGACGGCCTGTCGGCGACAGTGCGGTTTAGCGTCTCACCCGAGCGGCTGGAGAGCTTTCGACTGGGTGAACTGGCAGGGCACTTGGGCCTCGGGGAGATCGTGCACCGGGCGCGGCGCCCGAGCGAAGGCAGCCGGATCGGCGCCCTGTCGCTGCGCCCGGTCGGAGGGCGGCGATGACCCCACGCTCCGGCACCTGGCTGTCGTTCGGCGAGGCGTTCGACCTGCCGTTGGTCGTCGACCTGCGCACCGCCGCCCGCGCGCTCGGGCTCTGCCCCGCCACCGCGTACAAGCTCATCCACCAGGGCGGCTTCCCCTGTTCGGTGCTGCGCCTCGGATGGCAGTACCGGATCCCCACCGCTGACCTGCTGCGGGCGCTCGGGATCGAGGAGCGCCCTGTCTACCCGGCCGATCTGCGAGCCGGCGCCGAGTTCGCGGAACAGCACCACCAAGCAACGCAGTTCGAAACGGAGGACTACGCATGAGCATCGTGGCCGTCGGTGGTCCGGAGCCCGACGAGGCGCCGATGACGACCTGCTTCGTCATCGCGCCCATCGGCAACGAGCACGCCCCGGACGGGAGTCCGGAGCTCCTGGCGTTCGAGGAGAACCTGGAGATCTACGAGAAGGTAATCCTGCCCGCCTGCGCCAAGAAGGGCATCGTCCCGGTCCGGGCGGACGGGATCGCCGACCCGGGCGAGATCACCGAGCAGGTCTGCCGGCACCTCCTGCAGGACGACCTCGTGATCGCCGACCTCACCGGGGGCAATGCCAATGTCGCTTATGAGCTCGGGATCCGGCACCTGACCGGCAAGCCCATCATCCACATCGGCGAGAACGGGCAGCTGCCGCTCGATCTCTCGCTGATCCGGACGATCATGTTCAAGCGCAGCAGGAGCGGGCTGGTCAGGGCGCGGCGGGACCTGGAGAGCGCGCTGGAGGGTGCTCTGCACAACGGGTTCGAGCCCCTGACCCCGGCCCGGATCCTGTTCGGGCTGCCGGCGGCGCTGCCGGCTGTGGTCGAGGCGGAGCAGGACGACCCGGAGGCGCCCGGGATGATCGACCAGTTCGCCCGGGTGGAGGAGCAGATGGAGGCGATGACCGAGACCGCGGAGGCGATCACCGGGTTCATGACGGTGATCACCGACGCCGTCGTGCAGATCGGTCCCGTGATGGAGCGGGCCTCCCAGCCAGGGGTGCCGATGGGCGCGTGGCTGCCGGCCATGACCGAGTTGGGGAAGGCGATGGCTGAGCCGGCCTCCGGTCTCCGGGAGGCGTGCACCCGTTTCGCCGGGCAGATGGTGGAGATGGACGCGGCAGCCCAAACGGCGTTCGACGTCATCGCGACGATGCCGCCCGAGCAGCGCACCGGGCCGCCGACCGGGTTTCTGGAGCAGATGGTCGGCATCGCCGAGTCCACCCACGAGGTGGTCGGCGCGCTCGGCGAGGTCGAGGTCTGCATGCGATGGGTGGCGAAGATGAGCCGGGAGCTGCGGGCGCCCGGCCGGGACATCTCGGCCGCGGTCAAGCAGGTGAGTGCCGCGATGACCCGGATCGCCGACTGGGAGCGCCGGGCCCGCGAACTGATCTGACCGCGCGGCAGGTGGCCTCGGTGACGGCTGCCGGGGCGGGCCACCCGCGCCGCCCACCTGTCGGACGGTGAGCCGCGCGATCGACTCACCCGTGGAAGCCCTCGCCCGCCCGCGCCGCCGCCATCCGGCTGAACAAGGCGGCGCAGGGCGAGGTGCTCGGCTGAAGTGGACCGGCATCGACTTCGGCATCCTGGTCGTCCGCCGTGGGCGACTCCGGCCCCGCTACCAGCACGGCTGCGGGGACCGCTGCGGACGCAAGCCTGGCTACCGCCCACGGAAGATCAACAGGCGGCCGTAGACGAAGGACACCAAGTCCCGTGCGGGCCGCTAGGCCATCGGCGTTCCCCAGCCGCTGCTGGCGCTCCTCGCGCGGCACCGTTCGGAGCAGGAACGGGAGCGGCAGGCAGCCGCAGACCTGTGGGTGGAGAAGGGATACGTCTTCACCTCGCCCACGGGCGAGGTGATCAACCTGAACACCGACCACCACCAGTGGAAGGCCCTCCTCAAGGCGGCGGGCATCCGCGACGGCCGACAGCACGACGCGGCGCCCGCCGCCTGATCGCGGTAAGCGCAACCCTCGATCGAGGAAGGGCCCGACCGCTGAGCGCGGTCGGGCCCTTCGTTTGCCCTGGTGAGCGAGTGCGGAGGGTACGAGATTCGCACTCGTGAGGGGTTGCCCCCAACACGCATTCCAACTGTTCGTGTGGCCTTTCTCTTGAAGGATCCGCATCGAATTCAGACGCTCCGAGATTTCGGTGCCGACATGGCCCATTGGTCCGATCTCCCTCAGGCCACGCGAGACGCTGTGGTGCGCTGGCTGGAGCACACTTCCGCTGGGTGAAGTAGCGGTCCCGGACGAGAGGTCCGAGGCCGAAGGGAACCATTGGCCTGGGGAAGGTCCCCCAGGCCAGCGGCTCAGGGGACGTCTCGATCGGCGTATGCGTCCTGTCGGCGATGACCCTGTGGTCCTGGTCCGCCGGCCTGCCATGATCATCTCGACGGTGTTTCATGGTGGGAGGCAAGAGATGTCGATACCGCTGCCCGATGGACTGGCTACGCCGGCGCTCGTGGTCGATCCGGATGTGCTGGACAGAAACATCTCGCGGATGGCTGAGGCTTCGCGGGCCCAAGGGTTCGCGCTGCGTCCGCACGCCAAGAGTCACAAGTGCGCACAGATCGCCGACCGTCAGCTTCGGTCCGGCGCGCGCGGGCTGTCGGTGGCCACGATCGGCGAGGCCGAGGCATTCGCCCGGGCCGGCGTGGACGACCTGTTCATCGCCTACCCCGTGTGGCTCGATGCCGACAAGGCGCCGCGGCTGCGCCGGTTGGCGGACGGCGTTGCCCTGAGAGTCGGCGTGGAGTCGATCGAAGGCGCGCAGCGGCTGGGGCATGCCGTGCGTGGCAGCGCCCGGCCGGTCGAGGTGCTCGTCGAGGTCGACAGCGGGAGCCATCGGACGGGAGTGCAGCCTCACGCTGCCGGTGAGGTCGGGAAGGCTGCCTCCGACGCGGGACTGGATGTTGTCGGCGTGTTCACGTTCCCGGGACACGGCTACGGTCACGATGCACGGGCACGCGAGCGTGCCGCACGGGACGAGGAGCGCACGCTGGGCGAGGCCGCACAGGCGCTGCGGGACCTTGGGCTCGACATCCGGGTGATCAGTGGCGGGTCGACACCGACGGTGGGGCAGTGGCAGCCGGGCGCGGTGAACGAGTTGCGGCCCGGTGTCTACGTCCTCAACGACGCCACCCAACTGGCCATCGGCACCTGCGGGACGGAGGATCTCGCGCTGGTCGCCGCGTCGACCGTGATCAGCGTTCCCGCTCCGGATCGCTTTGTGCTTGATGTCGGTAGCAAGGTCCTCGGCTCCGACCGGTCGTCCTGGGTGACGGGCCACGGCTACCTGCCCCAGTTCCCGCAGGGAACCATCACCGGGTTGTGGGAGCACCACGCCGTGGTCCGGCTTCCGGAAGGCGTGCGAGGACCACACCTCGGGTCGGTGATCGCCGTCGTCCCCAACCACGTATGCACGCCGGTGAATCTCGCCGATGAGCTGCTGGTCGTCCGGGACCGCGAGGTGGTCGACCGTTGGCAGGTCACAGCACGAGGTGCCAACACCTGACAGTAGTCGGCGCCACGTACAGCCCGTCGTGGCCACGAACACGGTGGCCGCCGGCGCCCGGTCCCCATGCCGGCGTCGGCCACCGCCTTGGAGCCGTACCGGAGCGGCCGGGGCCACCCGCTGGAACGACTCCGGCGGGTGGCCGGTCCGGCGAAAGGAATCTCCGGCCAGTGCGGCCTTGCGGAAGGCCACGCACATGACTCCGAGGGGTGTCAGGAGGAGTGCTGGCTCAGTCGGACGGCCGTACCGACAGGGCGTGCCGGAAGTGGTTCCGTGGATCCCACGTCCGCTTCACATGTTGGAGCCGGGCGTAGTTCTTGCCGTAGTAGAGGGTGTGCCAGGGCACGGAGGAGGTGTTCTGTTCGGGGTCGGCCAGATCGGGGTCGGGATAGTTGATGTAACAGCCGCCGTTGCGCGCGTCATGCGGTGGTACGCCACCGGTGGTGGCGTACACCTTCCGGTAGAGGTCGCGTACCCACTTCTGATGCTCGGCGTCGTCCTTGGCCGACGAGCCGGACGCGGTGAAGATGGCCTTGAGTACACAGTCGCGTTGCGCGACGGCGGTGTCGTCGGGGCGGACGGCATTGACCTTGCCACCGGTGGAGACCAGCCACACCGCGCCCTGCGGACCGGCTTCGGGCTTGGCGGACAGGGCCTGCCACAACACCTCGATCTGCGCGTCGGTGAACCGGTCGCGCAGATACCCGGTCTTGACGACGAAGCGGGAGCCGAGAATCTCCTCACTGTCGCCCGCCGACGTCTGGTTCTCGAGCCAGGGCCGGTACGTCTGCTCAAGGTGATGCGGTGCGCTCGTGCCCGCAGTGAGGGCGGCGACGTAATCGTCCAGCGTGCGCTTGGCCTGCGGGCCGATCACCTGACCCTTCACGATGACCGCGCCGAGCTTGGTCCCGAACAGCAGCAGCGCGCTGTGCAGGGCGGTGCCGGGGGAACCAGGCGCGCTATTGGCGGCGTGCCATCGGCCGTGCCGGCGTACCAGCCGGGTGAACGACGCGTGGTCGAGCTGGTCCCATGGCCACAGCAGTTGGAAGTCCAGCACCCGCGCGGGCGGGCGCGGCAGCAGGTGCTGCGGGTCGTCGCCGGCCGCACCGGGGGTACGCAGCCAGTAGCGGGTCACCACGCCGAAATTGCCGCCGCCGCCTCCTGTGTGCGCCCACCACAGGTCGCGGTTGGGATCGTGGGGCTCACGGGTGGCCACGGTGACCCGTACCGCGTTCGAGGCGTCGACGGTCACGACCTCGACGGCGTACAGGTGGTCGACGCCCAGCCCGTGCAGCCGGGACATCGCGCCGTGCCCACCGCCCATGATGTGCCCGCCCGCCCCGACCTCAGGGCAGCTGCCGAGCGGGACGGTCACTCCCCACCCGAGGAACAGCCGCCGGTACAGCTCCCCGAGGGGTAAGCCCGGTTCGACCGCGAACGCCCGCCGGGCGGGGTCGTACCAAAGGCCGGTCATCCCGGCCAGGTCGATGATGACCTCGGTGTCGGGGTTGTCGACGAAGTCGGCGAAGCAGCCTCCACCGCTGCGGACGGCGATGCGTTTCCCGGCTCTCACCGCCTGGGTGACCGCGGCGACGACCTGGTCGGTGGAGGAGGCGAGGTGAACGTAGTCCGGTTCGGCGCGGAACCGTTGGTTGGTGCCCCTGGCGACCAGATCGGGGTATCGGGTGTCGCGGCGGCCGACCTTGTCCCCCGGCATCGGCGGCGGGCTGGTGGCGGGCGTCGCTGCGGCGGCCGACCGGGGCCCGGCCCAGCCGTCGGCACCGTCAGGGGCGAGGCCACCCACGGCGCCGACGGTCAGACCGGCCAGAACGGCGCGGCGGTCAGGCATGTTCATCAAACTTCCTCCTGGAAACGATCCATGCATGAAGGCGGTGGGGAAGTGCCGGGCACGCCAGGTGAGGCCGAGATGCCCTGAAGCGTGGCGCGGATCCGGAAGCCGACCGGACATCACGATCCGCCGATCAACAGGTTGACGACCGCGTTGGTGGCCGGGCCGATGCCGAGGCCGCCGACGATCCAGCCCGGCAGCGGCATGTTGGGTCATCGATAAAATATTATCCACATATTCTTTGTCGGGCAACAGCCGGCCCGCTTACTTGCGCGCCTGAGAGGAATCCACGGGCCTGAGCAGGCGCATCAGGGCGTTCGGCCAGGACGGGCAGCCGTCGTCACCGAATCGTCGTCAAGGTCGATTCTCTGGCGCGATGTCCACGCGGCCGACCGCCAGGGCGTCATGCGGCCCGCCGTGTCCGCGGCGGTGCCCGCTCACCGGCGACAGCTCCACCAGTGAGCGGATCTTCGCCTGGCTCCACCGGTTCGAACGCCTCCGGGCCTGCTACCGGATACGCGCCGACCTCCACCTCGGGCTGCGCCAACTCGCCCGCAGCGTCATCTGCTTGCGGCGACTGCGAACCGCATTCCGAAGTGACCGGTTGGTGAGTTGCGCACCGGTCGGGGTGGTCCGAACCTCTGGCGCGGTGTCCCGGGCTACACCTTCCGCCACCGTGCCATGGCGAAGGAGAACACCCCGAACAGCGCCAGCCCCGCGGCGATGGCGACCAGCAGCCACGGCCCCGCTGGGGTGTCGGAGAAGGTGCGGAGGGTGTCGTCGAGCCCCTTGGCCTCGTCCGGGTCGTAGTGGGTTGCGGCCTGGACCGCGAAGGCGCCGGCGACGGCGAAGACCACGCCGCGGGCGATGCCGCCGGAGACGCCGAGGACGTCGACGGCCTGCTTGGTGCGGCGGGACATCGCGGAGAGCTTCAGGTGCTTGTGGTACTTGCGCAGGATGGCGCGGATCGCGATCCAGAGGCCGGCTCCGGCGACGGCGAGTCCGCCGAGGGCCACCAGCCACTGGCCGGCGGGGAGTTCCATGGCGCGGGAGGTGATGTCCCGGGACTGCTGGTCGCTCGAACCGCTGCCCTTCTCGCCTGCCGCGAAGGAGAGGACGGAGTAGGCGGCGAAGGCGTAGAAGACGGCGCGGGCCGCTGACAGGAGGCGCTTGGAGGGCTTGTGGCCGTCCGGGCCGGCCGCGCCGAAGGCCGCTTCGGAGAGGCGCCAGAGGGCCATGCCCGCCAGGCCGATGCCCACGGCCCAGACGAGGAAGGCGCCGAAGGGCTGGGCGGCCAGTTCCTCCAGTGCGCCGCCGCGGTCCGCCTGTTCGCCGCCGTCGCCGAAGGCGATGCGCAGGGCGAGGAGGCCGACCAGGAAGTAGATCGCTCCGCGGGCCGCCAGTCCCCAGCGGGCCGCGGCTTCCATGGCCGGGCTGTCCGCCGCTTGCTTGGCCGTGCGACGAGCCGTGCGCTGAGCCGTCCGACGGCCCCGTATGACTGACGCTGCCTTCACTGCGGCCTCCCCATCCCACCCACCCGGCGTGCCGTGCCGGGCACCGTGTGTTCCGCGTGTGCCCCGGTCGTGGTCGGAGAAACGGTGCCGGGGGTGGGGCCCCGACGGGGTGGTGCGGGCGGTGTGTGGAGGGTCGGCGTCCGGGGCGGGAGGGCTGGGGTCGGTGGGGTGTGACGGGGTGGTGCGCTGCGCGTTGACGCATACGTGCGTGTATGTATGATAGCTGTATGCGTAGAACCGCCGAGGAAGCCGCACAGACCCGGGCCGCCCTGCTGGATGCGGCACTTTTCGTCTTCGCCGAACAAGGCCTGGCCTCGGCGCGGCTGGCGGATGTCGCACAGCGCGCCGGGCTGACGCGTGGCGCGCTCTACTACCACTTCGCGGACAAGTCCGCCCTGCACGCCGCCGTGATGGCCCACTCCTGGGAGACCGTCACCGAGCCGGTGTGGGGCATTCTCGGTTCGGACGCGCCGCTGGAGGAGCGACTCCACAGCTTCCTCACCACGTGGTTGCGACGCCTGCGCCACGATGCCCGCTTCCGTGCGCTGCTGACCCTCACCCTGGACAGTTCGTACGACGCCGCGGGCCTGCCCGAAGGCCGGGCCGCCAAGGCCTCCGGCCTCGCCGAGTGGCAGCAGCAGCTCGAAGCTCTCTTCGGCGAGAAGCCGGCCGCCGCGGACACGGGCGCGGATCACACGCGCCGCCCCGGCGCGGGCGAGACCGCCGCGATAACCCCGGAGAGTGCCGCCGCGAGTCTGCTCGCCTGGCTGTGCGGCACCGCGCTGCTGGCCGCCACCGATCCGGACCTTCTCCCTCCGGACGACGCCACCGGCGTCGCCCCCGCTCTCAGAGGACTTCTGCCATGACTGACATCCGCTCGGGGACTCGTCCCGGAGCCGCCGTCACGGTCACCGCGCTGGCGCTCGGTGTCGACATGTTCCTGTACGGCAGCATCGTTCCGCTGCTGCCCGGCCTGCCCGCCGTCGACGGTTCCCCGCTCATCGCCGGTGTGCTCTTCGCCGTCTACGCGGCGGCGCTGCTGGCCGCCACCCCGTTCGTCGGAGTGTGGGTGGACCGGCGCGGGCCTCGCGCCCCGATGCTCGCCGGCCTGTTAGGGCTGGCCGCCGCCACCGTGCTGTTCGCCTCCGCCGTCGAGATCGACGGCTCCTCCGGGCTGGCGCTGCTGCTCGTGGCGCGTGCCGCGCAGGGTGTTGCGGCAGCCGCCTCCTGGACCTCCGGGCTCGCGCTCATCGCCGCCACGCATCAGCCCGACCAGCGCGGCAAGGTGATGGGGTTCGCCCTCTCGGCCGTCGGCGTCGGTGTGCTGCTCGGGCCCGCCGTCAGCGGTGTGCTCAACGACGCCTGGGGCCCGCGCGCCCCGTTCTACCTCATCGCGGCGCTGGCCGCGGGCGATGCCGTGGCCCGGATCCTCCTCGTCAAGGAGACGCCCGCGGACGAGGTCCGCACCCCCTACCGAGTCGTGCTGCGCGGCCCGCGCGTCGCCCTGCTGATCGCGCTGACCGGGCTCGGCGCCGCGGCGATCGCCTTCCCCGAGCCCGTCCTGCCGCTGCACCTGCACGACCTCGGGCTCGGCACGACCGCCATCGGCCTCGTCTTCGCCGGCGCCGCACTGGGCGGCACCCTGGCCGCTCCGATCGCCGGCATGCTCACCGACCGGGCCGGAGCCGGCCGGATCGCGGCCGCGGGCGCGCTCGTCGCCGCCCTCGGCTTCTTCCTCGCCGGACGCGACTCCACGGTGTGGTCCGTGACCGGGCTGATCGTGGTGGGCTTCGGCGCCCAACTCGTCCTCGCCCCCACCTTGGTGCTCATCGGGGCGCTCGCCGAACACACCAGGCCCGCCGCGTACGGCGCGGCGTACGCCCTCTACAACCTCGCCTACACCGGCGGGCTCGCGGTCGCCCCGGTGCTGGCCGGTGCCGGCGCGAAGGCGGCCGACGTCCCGACCACGACGCTCGTCGCCAGTGGGTTCGCGGTCGTGCTCGCGGCGGTGCTGATGTTCCGGCGGGATCAGCCCGCCACCGGCTCGACCGCATCGCCGGACCTCACCCGTCCGGGCTTCACCACGGACGCGTAATAGCCCAGGTTGTGTCCGAAGCGGCGGTGGACCGTACGGAGCAGTTCACGGTCCACCGCCAGCCCCTGCTGCGGGCGCGAAATCATCACGCAGCGCGGGCAGGCCGCCTCGACGCGGACCGTCGACTCGCCGATGCGCAACTCCCGGCCGGTCCAGTCCTGGTCGGTCTCGGCGGGGCCGTCCACCACGAGGTTGGGGCGCAGCCGGCGGATGTCGACCGGGCTGCCGAGCGCGGCGCGGAGCGCCTCCAGGATGCCGGTGGTGAGGATGTGCAGCGGATACGCGTCGAAGTAGCTGCCCGGGATGGTCTGGAACTCCATGACGGCGGGCGGGAGGTGTGAGAGATCCGGGATGTCCTCCAGGTCGGCGACCCCGAACAGGCCGGTCAGGTAGCCGTTCACATCCTCCGGGTACACCCGTGTGTAGTGCTCCCGCTGGTCGGCGGGGACGCGGGGCCAGAGGGTGACATCGGCGTCCAGGTGCGCGCTGAGCGCGTCGTGGACGCCCGGGTCGGCGGACGTCACCGGCGGCGCGCCGGGGGCGCTGAGTTCGACGGGTGGTGACGGTTCGCCCGGGATGGGTGGGCGCAGATACCGGACTCCGATGTCGAGCAGCGCGGGCAGCGAGCGCGCGTCCGTGACGCAGCCGCGCTTCTCGTCGCGCACCGCCCAGCAGCGGTCGCCCGCGATGCCGTCGGTGGTGAGCTCGCAGTGGTCGAGACGTTCGCCTGCCATGCTTTTGACGGGGTAGCGCCAGATGTTCTGCACGGCGGGGGGTGTGGGGTTGGGGTTGGGGTCGCGGTCAGTGGTCGTTCGTGTGTCGAGTGTCTGATGTGTCGTCATGGTGGGCCGAATCCTGAGTCGTTGGGGTTGCTCGGGTGGTCCGGGTGGTCCGGGTTGTTCGGGTCGACCGGGTTGTCGGGTGGTCAAGGTTGGTCGTTCGGGTCGTCCGGGGCGTCGTGACGGGGCCTGGTGCGGCGCTCTGTGACCTCAGGCGAGGAGGTACTGCCCGGCCGCCTGCTGCACCTGGTGGGCGGTGACCTGGAGGAGCCGGTCCGGGTAGCGGGTGCTCTCCGCCGGTTCCAGGCCCGCCACCTCGTAGCCGCAGAGGCGTTCGGTGATGCCGCGGGAGCTGCGCCCGGCCCGGTGGTACTGGATGACCAGGCGTTCCTTGGCGGATTCCAGCAGGTCGCCGCTGAACTCTCCGTGGGCCAAGGCGCTGATGACGGCTTGGCTGCCGGCCACCACCTCGGGGAGCGATTCCGGGGCGCAGCCGGCCGCGACCAGGCCGTAGCCGCCGTGTGCGAACTCCCGGCTGAACGCGGCGAGGGAGTAGGTCAACGCCCTTTCGGTGCGCAGGTGCTGGTCGAGGAGGCCGTCCCGGCCGCCGAGCAGGGCCCAGGCGAGGTGCACGGCCGGCTTGTCCGGGCTGCTCAGGGGGACGCCCGGGGTGCCGAGGAGGTGGTACGCGGACCCGGGGCGGCCCGCCGGGACGGAGACCGTGACCGGACGGGCGGTGGCGGGTCCGACAGGCTCGGTACCGGGGGTGTCGAGGGTGTCGGGGCTGTCGGGGTTGCTCGCCGGGGCGGTGCGGGTGGGGGGTGTGCTCTGTGGGGGAGTGATCGCGGGCGGTGGGGGAGTGCCGGGGCTCCCCAGGGCCGCGACCAGGCCGGTGTTCTCCAGGTCCGCGACCAGGTCTCGCAAGGCGGTGGGGTCCGCGTGGGAGACGGCCAGGACGGGCTGGGCCGCGCGGAGGGTGGCGGAGAGTCGTCGTACGGCGTCCGGGCCGATGGCGGCGAGGGCGGCGGCGCGTTCGGCGTGCCCGATGGCGTACGGGTGGTTCTCACCGAACAGGGCGCGCCGGACCCCGTCCGACCACCGGTCGTCCGCTGCGAGCCTGGCCAGGCACTCCGCTTTCGCCTTCTCGAAGTCGGCCTCCGGGGCCGCCCCTTGACCCACTCCCTCGGCGAACCACTCCGGCTCGGCGAACCACTCCGGCTCGGCGAACCACTCCGGTACGGCGCGGAGCACCGGGCCGTCGGAGCGCACGCATTCCACGGTGACGCCGGCGTAGTCGGCGGTGACCACCGGTTCGGCGCGTATCGCGGCCCCCGACCGCCGCGCGGCCCGTGCCACCGCACGGGCCCAGCAGGCGGCGATCAGCGGCGCCGCGACGATGGCGGCGCGGTCTCCGGCCGTGGTGAGCGGCAGGGCGAGCGTGGCCGCGGACAGCGTGCCGCCGTCGACCCGTCCGTCGATCACGACTCCGCCGCCCCGCGCCGGGATCCGTATCGGGGCGGAAGCGGAAGCGGAAGCGGTGGCGGCGACGGCGGGTGCGGGGGCGGGGGCGGGGGTGGAAGCCGACGCCGACGCGGGTGCGGGATCGACGGGTGCGGGGTCGAGGGGATCAGTGGGTCGGGTGTCGGCAGGTCGGGTGTCGGCAGGTCGGGTGTCGGCGCGCGGGGGGTCAGGAGTGGCGTTCTTGTTCCTGACTACACCGCTCGGCGCTCCGAGGTTCCGTGTCATCGGCCGTCCTTCCCCGCTGTCCCCGGCTCGACCTGCTGGATCGCTTCGACGTGGCGTTCCCACTCCGCCAGCACCGCCGCCACCTCGGCCGCGGTCACCCGCTCCGGAGCGACGGGTCCGTACGGCGCTTCCGGTCCGTACGGCCCTTCCGGTCCATACCGCCCCTTCGGACTGTCCCTCCAGGCGGCGGGACCGGTCTCGGCAGCCCGCTCGGCGAGTGTCTCCAGGTCGTCGGCCGCGCGGAGTTCGGGGATCAGCGCCTCGGTTCGCAGCCAGAGTTCCCCGTCCGCGGCGAGTAGCCGGGTCCGGGCGTCCCAGAGCGCGGTGTGCAGTGCGCGCCGGGCGGCGCCCGCGTCCGGGGCGGAGACCATGGCCCAGACGCAGGTCGTGCCGCGCAGTTCCAGCAACTGGAGGTCGAGTCCGCCCGCCGCGCGGACGGCGCGGCGGGCGAGTTCCTGGCGTGCGCGATGGGTGGGATGTCGGCCCGCTTGGTGAACGAGGTCCTGGCGGGAGGGGAGCGTGGGGCCGTTGCCGGGGTGGTCGACCGCGAACGCGAGCCCCACGGCCCGGCCCCCGCGCCGCCGTTGGGTGCCGTTCGCCGCCGCCGACCGTACTGCGGCGCCGGACGCCCCTTGCCGGTCGGACCCCCCTTGCCGGTTGGACCCTCCGTACCGGTCAGGTCCGCCAAGCCGGCCGGATCCCCCAACCCGACCCGAAGCGCCGGGCCCCGGCACCCCGGCGCCCTCAGGTGTCAGTTCGACGCAGACACCGTGCGACATGGGCCGGGCGTCGCACCTGGGGGAACGGATCAGCCGGGGCGGCACTCCGTGTCCGGCGACCGGCCCTCCCCACGGCCCCGCCGCGGCCGCCCCCACCGCCGAAGCGCCGTCGGTGACGATGACCGCCGTGGCGTCGGACGGCCGGTACCAGGCCGCGTGGAAGGAGCGCACCGCGTCCGGGGTGAGTGCGTCCAGCACCGTCCGGTCCCCCAGGGGGGAGTGCGCGTACGAGGTGCCCGGCCACAGCGCCGCGAGCAGCGTCTCCTGGAGGCGCCAGCGGAGGTCCGCGGTGCGCTGCGCCGTCTCCCGGCGGATGGCCGCCAGTTCCGTGGCGAGCACGGACGGCTCGACGGTCAGGGTGTCGAAGGCCGCGGCGAGGGCCGCGACCGCGGCGGGGGCGTCGGGGCGGCGGACCAGTACCGCGTAGCTCGTCCGTTCCCGGCCGGTCCGGGCGCTGACCAGGGCGCCGTTCCCGACCCGTCCGCCGTCCATCGCGCACCGCACCACCAGGTGTTCCACGACATGGGCCAGCCCGCGTTCGCCGGGCGGCTCGTCGGCGCTGCCCACCGCCACGTGCAGCCGGACGGCCGCGAGCGGGGCGCCCGGACGGTCCACCGTGATCAGGGCGGGCCCTCCGGCCGGCGGGCGGCTCAGGACGGGCATGCGGCGGCCGGGTCGGCGGGAGCGAGTGTCACCAGGGTCTGGGCCAGCAGCCGCCCCTTCTCGTCGGTCGCGATCACGACCCAGTCGCCGGGGGCCAGCACGGCGTTGTCGTCCAGCGGCATGTCGTAGCGGGCCACCGGATCCTCCGGGGTGCAGATCAGCTCCCGGGTGTGCACCAGCCCGGCGGCCTCCCAGGCGAGGCTGATCGTCTCCGGCCCCTCCAGGCCGTCGAGGCCCACGGACCAGCGCGCCACCCGCCGCCCGGCGTCGTCGCGCACCGTGTCCAGTGCGGCGCGGCCGAGGCGGAGCGGTGAGACGTACTGCTCGGTGAAGGCGTACGGCACATGCCGTCCGCTCCGGTCGAAGACGACGGCGTGCGCGGCGACCAGCCGGTTCTCGGCGTCGTAGACGGAGGCGTGACAGTAGTCCCGCTCCTGTCCCTCGGGGAGCAGGACCAGCAGTTCCGTGGTGGCGGCGGGCCGGTCGGGGGAGAGCGCGTGCATCCGCACACGGCACTCCTCCCGGTCCACGAAGAAGAACTTGTGCGTCAGCACCGTGCCGTCGGCCGGCCGGGGGACGGTGCTGGTGAACGTCAGCCTCACCCCGCCGTCCAGCGCCGTCACGCCGATCTCGCACGTGACCGGGCCCTGCTCGGAGGTCAGTTGCCGGCTCGCCATCCGCCGGGCGAAGACGGCGGCGATGTCGGAGGTGTGGGCGAAGTCCTCGTTGCGGACCACGGACATCGCGGGGGTGACGGTGAACGATGCGGACATCACGGCTCCTTCACGGGGCGGGTGCTTCAGCGGTGCGGCGGGTGGGTGCGCTGGGTGCTGCGCCTGTGGTGGTGCGGGATGGGGGGGCCGGCGGGCGGGTCGGGGGAGGCTTCGGGCAGGGCGACGTGCCGGGCCGTCCGGTCCCTCGGAGATGACGAGGGACCGAACCGGGATGCCTCACAACCGGGACGCCCCGACCCCTCACGGCAGCGGATGCGGATAGGGATTGTCCGGCGCGGAGTCGAAGCCGAGCCGGGCCGCGACCTCGTGCAGCCGGCGCCCGCCGAGCATCCGGCAGCCGTGGATGCCCGCCAGGTGCTGGAGCCCGGGGACCAGCACGCGGACGACGTGCACCCCGAGCCTGCGGGTGTCGGGCGTCGTCAGGTCCACGGCGTACACCGGGTGGCCGACGGCGGTGAGTTCCTCGACGAGCCCGTCCAGTGGGTCCGCGGGTGCCCCGGCCTCGTCGTACGGCGGGCGCTGCGGTCGGGTGCAGGGGGCCGGCAGCGTCGGGTGCACCAGATACCCGGCCTTCTCGCGCAGCTCGGGGAACTTCGTGTACAGCACGGCGTGCTTGTTGAAGTCGTCCACGTCCGAGAAGTCCTCGGCCGGCTCCGTCCAGTCCTTGTACTGCCGCAGCAGCCGGCGCACATAGGTGAGCCCCTGGGCCGCCTCCAGGAACGCCTTCTCCACCGCCTTGACGGGGGAGGGGCGACAGGCGCTGCCGAAGGACATGATGTGGTCGGCCCCGCTGCCGTGTTCCATCACCGCGACCACGCAGGAGGGCGCCAGGTCCAGCGACAGGTCGTAGAACCGCACCCGCCACGACGCCGAGCGTTCGATCAGGTACGACACCCGGGACGAGGCCGCGACCACCTCGGGGGCGACCGGCCGCGGGGGCAGCCGGTGCAGCCAGGAGACGGCCAGGGCGTCGCGTTCGACGATCTCGCAGAGGCCGCCGAGGACGGCCTGCCGGTACGACGGGCCGGCGGCCAGGCCGGTCGAGATGGAGGGGGCGATGGCGCTCTCCCCCGGTGCACGCCGGTAGTGCATGTGGACCTGGGAGGACGGCACGCGCACGGTGGCGCCGGTCGCCAGGTCGGTGGCGTGCGTCCAGCGGACCGGGGTGTCCGCGCCGAAGGGCTCGAACGGGAAGCCGGGCTCGGCGTACTGGGTCTTGGAGAACAGCGCGAACCGGTGCGGCTCGACTGCCGGTTCGTCCAGCTCCGACCAGGCCGCCAGCCGCAGCCGGTCCGGGCGGTAGAACCCGGCGGCGTAGCGCTCCAGCGACTCGCCCAGCGTGGCGTCGATGGCCTCGCCCTTGGAGAAGCCCGCACCGCCGTTGCGGGTGACCCGCATCGGGGGCTTGATGAGGGAGAGGTCGGCGGAGGTGCTGCCGCTGAGGTAGACGGGCGGTCCGCTCTCGGCGCGCCGCACATTGGCTGCGTGCACGATGCCGACCCGGTCGTCCTCGGCGTCCCGGAGCGTGCCGGTGACGGTGGTGTCGTCGGCCGGACCGCCCTTGCACACCGGGCAGTTGGGCACGACGGAGAGGTGGCGTTCGACGCGGTCGGGGCTGGTGGGGTCGCGCCACAGCAGGGTGTCGGCGGACCGGTCCGGGGTGCCACCCGTGCCACCCGTGCCATCCGTCCCCTTCGTGCCGGCCGTGACCGCCCAGCCGGCGATCCGGCTGCCGGCGGTCCCGGCGAGGCGGGCGGACGCCCAGGACGGCACGGTGTGCTCGTACGGCCGGCCGTCACTGTCCGCGAGATGGCTCATGTAGGCCCGCCAGGTGGGGCCGTGCACCGAGTGGGAACTGACGCGGATGCGCAGACACTCGTAACAGGCCACTCCCCGCCCCGGTATCCACAGGGGCCCCACGAAGGTCACGGTCGCGCCGGCCGCGCCGTACACCAGGTGCGGTACGCCGGCGCGGACGCACAGTGCGGCGGCCCGGGCCGGCCCGGGGTCGAAGAGGGACGCGGTGGCGATGACGACCAGCGACGGCCGGGGGCCGTCCGGTGGGTCGACGAGCGGTTCCGGGTCGCTGTCCGGGGCGGCGGTGCGGACGGTGGTGCCCGGGGTGCCCTCGGCGACCACGGCGAGCTGCCGGGTCAGTTCGGGCGGTCCGAGGATCACCAGGCTGCCGGCCGCCGGGCCGTCCGATTCCGGACCGGCCGGCCCGGTGGAGCCGGGGGCCGTGGCGGAGTCCTGCCGCGCGAGCCGTTCGGCGAGCCGGAGCAGACCGGTGCCCTTGATCCGGCGTACCTCCGAGGCGGTTTCCACGAAGCCGTTCTCGTCGTCCAGCGGGTGGACGCGCATGCTCTCGGCCGGCGGGGCCGAGGTGTCGATGTCCGTCATCTGGCCTCCTCGGGCCCGGTACCGGGCCCCTCGGGCGGGAGAGGGGGCCGGGGCGCCGCGGGCGCGGTTCCGGCCGGGGTGGCGGTGCGGGGCAGGGCATTCGGGGCGGTGGTGAGGCGCTGTGAGCCCTCCGGGGCCGTGGGGGTGCGGGCGGCGGCGGACGGGTCCGTGGCGGTTCCGGCAGGGGAGCCTGCGGACGTTCCGGTGGCCGTCCCTCCGGGGGAGTCGGCGGACGGTTCCGCGGCCGTCCCGGCAGGGGCCTCGGCGGACGTGCCCGTGCCCGCGGTGTCCCTCGGCGGTGCGGCGGCGCGGGGCCCCAGCAGAGTCAGATACAGCACCGCGTCGTCGACGCCGTCCACGCCCACCAGGTCGTTGAAGTAGTCGTCGACGAAGGCGATCATCGGGTGGGCGACGAGGCCGAGCGCGGTGGCGGTGAGGACCACGCTCTGCGCGAGATGGCCGCAGTCGAGCAGGACGGTGCGGTAGCCGCGCTCCCGGTACTTCCACTGGTTGCGGCGGAAGGCACCGGTGTAGATGACCATCGCGGCGGCTTCGTCCGCGCGGCCCTGATAGCCGGTCTGCGCGGTGACGTCGGCCCAGCTGCGGTCGGCCCGGACCAACTGCAGCTCCCGGCGCCCGGGGTGCAGGTAGTACAGGCCGGGTTCGATCCCGGTGACCCGGTTCACCAGCAGGAACAGGTCGCACGAGTAGAGCCCGCCCGCCGACGGCGTCGCGCGCAGCGGCAGCCTGACGTCGCCGCCGGCCAGTCCGCTGCCGGTGGTGCCGTACGAGAGGTTCAGCAGGTGGGCCAGTTGGTCGCGGGTCAGGGAGCCGCCGCCCATGGGCGCCCAGGAACGGCGGCGCCGCACGCAGTCCTCGAGGGGCGCGAGGGCGGGCGGACCGTCGGTGCGCAGGTCGTGGACGCGGGCGCTGTCGCGGAAGTCGCGGTAGGCCCGGCCGATGAGGCGACGGGCCGCGGGCGCCATGTCGTTCACATCGACGGCCGGCAGGGTGCCGAAGACGGTCCGCATCTTCGAGTTCTCGTGGAAGATCCGGCTGAGGCGCACCTCGTCGGACTCGTAGGTGAGGGAGAGCTGACGGGGGGCGCGCAGTCCACGCGGCACCGGGGGACGTCGGGAGCCCGAGGCGGTTGCGGAGGCGGCCTGCCCGGACGGTGCGGTCGTTCCGTCAGCGGTGCGTTCGGACGGTGCGGTTGTTGCGTGAGTGGTGCGTTCGGACCGCGCGGACGTCCCCTCGGCGGTCCGTCCGGACGCCGCGGTCGTTCTGTCAGCTGTCTCGGCGGTCGCCGGGGTGATGCGGCAGGCCACCACGACCGTTCCCGCGTCCGGCGGGCTCAGGGTGCGGACCTGCACGCGGAGGCCGTTCTTTTCCAGAGCGGCGCGCAGCAGGTCCGGTTCGGTGCCGGGGGCGAGGCCCGGGGTGTCCGCCCGGACGGCGTTCCCGGTGACGTCCTGGTGGACGAAAGCCGTGCCCCGGTGGGCCGTTGAGGTCTCCGTTGCGGGCCCCTGAGCGGCGGAGTCCTCCCCGGCCGCACCCTGCTCCAGCCCGGCGAGGACGAATTCGCGCAGGACCGCGTGCACGGCTCGC
This sequence comes from Streptomyces sp. NPDC002055, assembly GCF_040296705.1. Taxonomy (NCBI): domain Bacteria; kingdom Bacillati; phylum Actinomycetota; class Actinomycetes; order Kitasatosporales; family Streptomycetaceae; genus Streptomyces; species Streptomyces sp. NPDC002055. The sequence continues at coordinate 27,192 of NZ_JBEOXS010000015.1, read as the reverse complement.
CGGGCGCCGCGCCCGAGGTCGAGGTCACAGACCGCCGCCTCCAGCGGACGGGCCAGCCGGTCCAGGTGCAGCCGGGCGCCGATGACCGGGACGGACGCCGACTCGCCCAGCAGCCGGCACTCGATACGGGCGCCGGTGCCGCGCAGCACGCTGTCCGCCGCCTCGCACCCGGTGACCGCCACGCCCGGCGCTCGGCCCTGCGCTTCGCCCTCCGGTCCGCCCCGCGCTCCGCCCTCCGCCCCGCCGTCCGGTCCGGTGCCCGCCCCGGTGCCGACGGCGGAGGCGTCGTCCAGGTGACGGTGGGCGAGTGCGGTGTAGACGGCGTCGGCGACGGCTTCGTCATGGGTGGCTCCGGCACCCGCGGTGGCGTCGACGCCGGCCCGTTCGAGCTTCAAAGCGGCTGCTGCTGCTACCAGTTGGAGTACTGCACTCGCGCGGTCCCCGGCCACCGCGACGTCGAGCACCGGAATCTCGGCGGCACCGAGGTCCAGGTCCTCACGGCGGTGGGCGGCGGGGACGAGCGCGACGGCGTGGGCGCGGACGTACAGCGGCAGGGGCAGCGGCCGGACGGCGTAGCCCTGGGCCGTGACGGCCGCCTCGGGGTGTGCGGTGCGGACGTCGGTGCCGTGGCCCGTGCGCAGGTCGGTGCGGAGGTGGAGGTCGGTGCGGAGGTCGGTGCGCAGGTCGGTGCGGAGATCCGTCATGGTCAGAACTCCAGCCATTCCTGGGCCACCGGTCCGGCGGTTGCGCAGCACGCGCAGTAGGGGTCCCGCCAGGCCCGTACGGAGGTCTGCTCGCAGGTGACGGGGTCGAGGGTGACGATCCGTCCCCACGGGTGCTCGGCGCCCATCGGCATGAAGGCGCGCAGGGTGAGCTGCGCGGTGAGCCCTGCCGCCCAGACCAGGCAGCCGGGCTGGAGGGACGGCCAGCTGTCGTGGGCGACGGCCGGCGTCGTGGTCCGCCGCGGCGTGTCGTCCGCGGTGGCGCCATCACCGGCGAGGCCGTCGGCAACCGTGCCGACGCCGGTGTCCCCGAGAGAGGCCCCGTACGGTGCGGAGCACCGGGGGCACGCCGACTCGCCCGGCATGGTCCAGGGGCCGAGTCGGATCTGCTCCGGGGTGACGAGAACGGGGAGGAACGGGCGGTGCTCCGCGCAGAGTTGGTGTGCGGCCCGGTGCAGAGCCGCCTCGTCGGCGAGGGAGACCACGACGGTGAGACCGTCCGGGGTGGTGTTCCCGGTGCGGTCGTCCGCGCCGGCCGCACCGGAGGCCCTGGCCGCACCAGCCGCACCAGCCGCACCGGCCTCGGAGTCCTCGGAGTCCGGGGCGTCCGCCGCGTCCCGGACCCGGAGCCCCTGCCGCCGCAGCGCCTCCCCGAGGACATCGGTCACTCGGGACGGGCCGGTGAGCGTGATGTCCCGGCGGACCGAGGCGAAGACCGCGTCGGGGGACGAGGTACGACGGGATATGAAGGAGTAGAGCCGGAGTTCCGCCTTCGAGCCGATGGATTCCCGTGGCTGCAGCAGGACGCCCATGGCGGCGAGATTCTTCATGTGCGGCCGCAGCCGTTCGGCCTCGGCCGCGGTCAGCTGTTCCCGGACCGGGGCGGTGCGGTTGAGTTTCGGCACCACCTCGGTGAGTAAGTGCCGCAGCGTCTCCCCGCTTTCCCCCTTCGCCTCCACGACGAACTTCCGGGCACCCGCGATGATTTGGAAGCGGGAATTCCCGAGCGCTGTCAGCTCCACATCGGTCGCGCCGACGACATCCCCTGCTGCGTCCCATGTATTCACAATTATCAACCTAACGGCGATTCTTCGGCGGTCCGATACCGATTTCCGTAGTACGGAACTACGGTTTTCATCAGGCTCCGTGGCCGAAACCCTGGCCGACGGGAACACCCGTCCCGTGCGAAGCCCATAGGCCCTGTCGTCGTGGAGCAGACGGGAGTTCGACGACAGGACCTACGGCACGTCCACCGTCTCCCCCCGCAGGTGCTGCACGAGCGCCGTCTCGCCGGCGGTCCGGGAGGGCGGGTGGAAGGCGAGGCAGCGGGTGGCCGCACAGAGGTAGGCGATGTCCGGGTCGCCGATGAACGCGCCGCCGCCGAGGGCCTCGGCGGCCCGTGCGGCCACCTCGACCACCGCGTCCTGGACGGCGAAGCGCACGGCCAGCGCGGGGCCCAGCAGCGCGGCCGGGTCCGCACCCGCCGCGGCGTCCGACTCGGCCTGGGCCGCGACCCCCTCCACCGCGTACGTCGCCCCCTCCAGCGTCGCCGCCATCCGGGCGAGCTCGCCGGTGTCCGTGCGGGGCGCGGCGACCGCCCGTTCGACGAGCGCCGCGGCCATCCCCAGGTAGGAGGCGGCGATCAGCACCTCGAACCAGACCAGTGAACGGCGCAGCGGCTCACTGGTGGTGCCCACCGGGCCGAGGTCGGTGACGAGGCGCTCGGGCACGAACACGTCGTCGAGGACCAGTTCGTCGCTCTCGGCCCCGGCCAGGACGTCGCTGCGCCAGAACGGCCGGATGCTCAGCCCCGGCGAGTCCGCCGGCACGACGGCGACCGCGCACCGTTCACCGTCGGGCCGCCGCACCCGCACGGTGGCGAAGAGCAGGCCCATCGAACGGCTCAGGCTGCACGGCTTCTTCGTGCCGTCGACGCGTACGCCGCCGTCGACGGGGCGCGCGGTCATGGACGGGGTGAGAATGCCTGCCCCCGGGCGCCCCTCGGCGGCTCCGGAGGCCACGAGCATCGTGTTGCGCGCGACCGCCTCGGCCAGCAGCCATTCGAGGCCCGCGCTGAGGCGTTCCCAGCCGATCAGCGACGCCACCGAGAAGTGGTGCATCGTGGTGGCGACGGCCAGCGAGGGCGCTCGGGAGGCGATGGCGCGCTGGAGCCGCACGCCTTCGCGCAGCCCGGCGCCGAGGCCGTGGTGGTCGGTGGGGACGAACAGCGCACCGGCGCCCGACTGCCGGAACCAGTCGACGGCGGGGGAGCCCGGCCGTTCCAGTTTCTCCAGGCCGGTGGCGGCCAGCCGGGCGTCCAGGCCGGGCAGCCGCCGCTCCAGCAGCTCCCGGTCCCGGGCGAGGAATCCGGCGCCGGGCGCCGTCCGGATGCCGACGGTCACGGCTGCCCCCGGGGTGCCGACGTTCACCGCCGGCCTCCGCCGGTCGCGAGACGACCGTCGGCCGCCCCCTCCGCGTCAGCGCCCTCCGCGTCAGCGCCCTCCGCGTCATCGCCCCCCGCGTCGCCGCCGGACGGATCGCCGTCGCCGTACGGGTCGACCACGATGCCGGCGACCAGCGCCCGCAGGATCACCGCGATGTAGTCGCGCAGCGTCTGCTCGGCGATCGGTTCGATGACCTCGGCGAGGGTGGGAATTCCCATGTCGAAGTCGCAGGAGAAGATCACCCGGCAGCCGTCGTCGGTGTCCAGAACCTGCCAGTGGCCGACGAGATGGTCGAGGTCCCCCTCCTCCAGAAAGAAGTCGACCCGGTGGTTCTCGGCGTCGTACCGGTCCTCCTCGGTCCATTTCAGAATGCCCCGGCGGAAGGTGACCTCCCAGGCGCACCCGGTGCGGCCGCCGTCGAGTTCGAGAATTCCGACGCTGCGCACCGCGTCGGTCAGTTCCGGGTAGCGGGAGAAATCGCTGATGACCGGATAGATTTCGGTGGCTTTCCGGCCCGGGGCCGTTCCCGCCATTCGTACGTACCGCATGCATGCCTCCTGAACAATGAATCGTCACAGTCCCCAGCAGCTCCGTACTTCCCAGCAGCCCCGTACTCCTCAGCGGGGCCCGCACCCGTGCCGGGCCGCGAGGGCCGCGGCGGAGCTCTCGACCGCCGCGGCCAGCAGAGCGAGCTCCCGCTCGCCGAAGAACGCGGACGGGGTGAAGCGCACGGTTCCCAGCGCGTTGCCCGTGGGGCACACGACGACACCGTGTTCGAGGAGGTCGAGCACGAACTCCCCGGCGTGCGACCGCTGGTGGAACTCCACCCCGAACAGCGCGCCGCGCCCCCTGATCTCCTTGACCAGCGGCCCGCACGCGGCCAGCCCGTCGGTCAGCAGGTCCCGCAGCCGCCCCTCCAGGGCCGCCGCCCGGCCGGGGACGTCCTCCCGCAGCACGGCCTCGACGGTGTGCCGGACCGCGACGGACGCGAGCGGGTTGCCCCCGTACGTCGAGGTGTGCAGCACCGGGTCCCGGTTGAGCGGGGCGTAGGCCTCCGCGGTGGCCACGACGGCGCCCACCGGCATCACGCCCCCGCCCAGCGCCTTCCCGCAGAGCAGGAGGTCGGGGGTGACGCCCTCCTCCTCGATCGCCCACATCCGTCCGGTGCGGCCGAGCCCGGTCTGCACCTCGTCGACGATGAGCAGGGCGCCGGTGCGGCGGCAGGCGCGTTCGACCGCGCGGAGATAGCCGGGCGGCGGCACCCGTACCCCGCCCTCGCCCTGCACCGGTTCGACGATGGCGCAGGACTCGGCGGTGAGGCGGGCGGCCAAGGCCTCCGCGTCGCCGTAGGGCACGAAGTCGACCGGTCCCGGCAGCGGTTCGCAGGGGTCGCGGAAGACGGCCCGGCCGGTGGTGGACAGCGCCCCGAGGGTCTTGCCGTGGAAGCCGCCCTCGGTGGAGACGGTGTGCCGCCTGCCGTTCATCCGGGCCAGCTTGAGCGCGGTCTCGCAGGCCTCGGCACCCGAGTTGGTGAGGTGGACGTACTCCAGCCCCGGCGGGCAGACGGCGGCCAGGGCCGTCGCGGCGCGGGCCAGTTCCTCGTGGTGTACCAGGGGGCCGGTGAGCGCCAGGGTGCCCAGCTGGCGGGTCACCGCGTCGACCACCGGCGGATAGCCGTGGCCCAGCAGGAAGACACTGAACCCGCCGCAGTTCAGCAGCCGTTCGCCGCCCTCGGTCCAGAGGTAGTCGCCCTCGCCGCGGACGATGACCGGCGCCGCCATCAGCGCGGCCAGCCGCGCCAGCCCGGAGTTCACATGCTTCGCGTAGAGGTCGAGGACCTCGGCGCGGTCCAGCCGCTCGTCGGTGATCACACCCGTACCCCCTGCCGCACCAGCCGCACCCGGGAACTCCAGTACTCCAGCGCGGTGTCCAGCGCCGCGCCGAGGTCGGGCGGATCGGGCAGCTCCGGACCCGGGCCGGGCAGCGTCTCGTCGGTGGTCAGCGGGCCGACGATGTCGGTGAACAGCTCCAGCCGCTTCCGCAGGTCGGCCGCGAGGGCGTCACCGAAGGCGGGCAGGATCAGCCGGTGCACCACGTCGGAGTCCATCAGCCGGGGCCGGGGCACCTCCCAGCCGAGCCGCTCCGCGAAGCGCAGACAGTGGTCGACGAACTGCTCGATGGTCAGGGCCCGTTCGCCCGCGGTGATCCAGTGTTCGCCGCGCGCCCCCGCGGCCAGCAGGGCCGCCACACAGGCCGCCACATGGTCGCGCGGCAGGAAGTCCAGACGGGATCCGGGCGCCACCGGCACCAGCGGGGCATCGCCGGTGACCAGGGCCTTCATCGCGGCGTAGATGCCCTGGAAGCGGGGGGTGGCGCCGGTGCGGCTGTCCCCGGTCACCACGGTGACCCGGAGGATCGACCACGGCACCCGCGCGGCCCGCACCAGGTCCTCCGCGGCCTGTTTGGACTCCCGGTACACCCGCGACCGCCCGGTCTCCGCACTCCCGTCGCGCTGCCGCACGTAGACCGTGCTCACCAGGTGGAACGGGACCCCGGCGGCCTCGGCGAGCCGCAGCGCGTGCCGGGTGCCGTCGGTGTTGACGCGCCGGATCTCCTCGGCGGGCCGGGTGAAGGAGGTGACCGCCGCACTGTGGACGACCCCGCCGATGCGGCCGGCGAGCACCCGTCCCGGGCCGGGGTCCAGGCCGAGGCCGGCCGCGGTGACGTCGCCGGTCACGGCCTCGATGCCGGGTCCGGGCCGGTTGCCGCCCGGCCGCACCAGGCCGATGACGTGCCCCGGCCCGAGCGCCGTGGCCAGGCTCTGGCCGATGACCCCGCCCGCGCCGGTCAGCAGATACGGGCGGGACGGGGCGTGCGGACCGGATTCGGGCGGTGCGTCCGGACGGGCGCGGGGCGGGGAGACGGAACCGGGGTGGGGCGGGGAGAGGGAAGGGCGGGGTGGGGAAGCAGCGCTCACGTGGGGCCTCACATCAGGATCGAATAGCCGCCGTCGATGACGAGGTTCTGGCCGGTGATCATTCGTGCGTCGTCGGAGAGCAGGAACGCGGCCGCCGCTCCCACATCGTCCGGAGAGGTCAGCCGCCCGGCGGGCGTGCGGGACCGTGCCGTGGTGAACAGCTCCTCGTGCCGGCCGAAGCTCCGGGCGGCGTCGGTGTCGACCAGGCCGGGGGTGACCGCGTTGACCCGGCAGTGCGGCGCCAGCTCGACGGCGAGATACCGCACCAGCGACTCCTGGGCCGCCTTGGACGCCGCCAGCAGCCCGTAGGCGTGCGGTATCACCCGCTGGGCGCCGGGGCTGGAGACCGCGACGACCGCCCGCAGGCCGGGCGAGGCACACTGCACCAGCCGCAGCAGGGAACGGGCGTGGGTCTCCACCGTCCAGTCCCAGTGACTCCGCTTGGAGTCCATGAGGGAGCGTTCGACGCCCGTACCGGCGTTGGAGACCAGCAGGGTGGGCGGTCCCAGTTCGGCGGTGACCCAGTCGACGACCGCGGCAGGCACGTCCCCCTGCGGGTCCCCGAAGAACGCCCGGCGGGAGCAGGCCCGCACACCCAGCTCGGTCAGCGTCGCGACCGTCTTCTCGGCACTGGTCCGGTCGCGCAGATAGGTGACGGCCACATCGGCGCCGAGGGCGGCCAGCCGGCGGGCGATACCGCCGCCGATCCCCTTGGTGCCGCCGGTGACCAGCGCGACCTGACCGGCGAACGACCGCTCGGGGCCGCGGACTTCCGCACCGTCATGGGAGGCGGGGGAGGAGCCGCCGGTGCCCGGGACCGCGCGATCGGTGGTTGACGGCTCGGTGCCGTCGCCTGTCTCCGTCCGGGGATCCACCGCGCTCACACCGCCTTCGCCAGAGCCAGGGAGCAGTTGACTCCGCCGAGTGCGAACGAGTTGCTCAGCGCCAGGTCCACGTCGGCCTTCCGGGCCCGGCCGGGGACGACGTCCACGGCGCAGTCCGGGTCGGCGGTGCGGAAGTTGATGGTGGGCGGCAGCAGCCCGCGGTGCAGGGCCAGGGCGGTGGCGGCGGCCTCGGCGGCGGCCGTGGCCCCCATCAGATGGCCGTGCATCGACTTGGTGGACGACACCGGGGGCAGGGCCGGCCCGATCAGCGTGCGCAGCGCCAGCACCTCCGCCGCGTCGCCGGCCGGGGTGCCCGCCGCATGGGCGTTGACATAGCCGACCTCCGCGGGCTCCCGGCCGGCCATCCGCAGGGCCAGCCGCATGGCGTTCAGGGCGCCCCGGCCGTCCGGGCGCGGCCGGGAGAGGTTGAAGGCGTCGGCGGTGTGGCCGTGTCCGACGAGTTCGGCGTAGATCCGGGCGCCGCGGGCCCGCGCCCGCTCCCAGTCCTCCAGGACCAGGACCACGCCGCCCTCGCTCATCACGAACCCGTCCCGGTCGGCGTCGAACGGGCGGCAGGCCGCGGCCGGGTCGTCGCTGCGGGTGGACAGGGCGCGGGCGGTCGCGAAGGTGGCCAGCGACACCGGATTGAGCGGTGCGTCGCAGCCGCCCGCGAGGGCGACGTCCGCCAGGCCCTGCCGGATCAGTTCGGCGCCCCGCGACAGGGCGTGCCCGGACGCGGCGCAGCCGGTGGTGGGGCACTCGACGGCGCCCATGAAGCCGTACTCCATGGAGATCAGCCCGGCGGCCACCGCGGGCATCATGGCCATGCTGGTGGTCGGGGAGACGGCCCGCCAGCCGCGCCGGCCCAGGACCTCGGCCTCGGCCGAGATCCGTTCCATCCCGGCGTAGGCGGTGGCGACGACCACGGCGCCGCGCTCCGGATCGAGGCCGTCGGCCACGTTCCCCGCGTCCTCGACGGCGAGCCGGGCGGCGGCGACCCCGAACTGGGCGAACCGTTCGGCGCGCCGGATCAGCCGGGCGTCGAGGTACTCGGCCGGGTCGAAGTCGTCGATCTCCCCGGCCGCGTGCACCGGGAAGTCCGGCACGGTGAAGCGGGTGAGCGGGCCGATGCCGGACATGCCCTCGCGGAGCGACTCCTCGAACGTCTTGACCCCGATGCCGATCGGGGTGACCGGCCCGATGCCGGTGATCGCGACGCGCCGGGTCATGCCGCGTCCGCGGTGGCGCTGAACCGGTCGACGACCCCGCCGATGACGAGCATGTCCTGGAGTTCCGCGTCGGACACGGAGGTGTCGTACCGCTCCTCCAGAATGGCGACGGCGCTCATCAGGTCCACCGAGTCGAGACCGAGGTCGTCGAACACGTGGGCCTCCGGCGTGATCCGGTCGGCGGGCACCGCGAACCGCTCGGTGAGCAGCTCCCGCACCTCGGCCTCGATCTTCTCCCTGTTGTCCTGCACGGCCTTCTCCTCGCTGCTGGGTACGGCGTGTGTGGTGGGGCGGGCCGGCTGCCGCTCGGTGCGGCCGGGTGCCGGCCCGGCGGTGGTGCTCCGGGGGCCCGACGGTGGTGCTGCCCGGTGGTGGTGCTGCCCGGCGGTGGTGCTGCCCGGCGGTCGTGCTCCCGGGGTGGTGTGCCGGCCCGGTGGTGGTGCTCCCGCCCTGTCGGTGCTCCCCGGCCGGTGGCCGGTGCTCCGGCCGGGTCGATGCTGGTCCGGTGTGTGCGCGGCCGGTCTTACGTCCCGCCGACGCCGTCGGGAGCCGGTCCCGCGGTCAGCCGAACCCCCCGTCGACGTCGACGGATCGTCCGGTCAGCCCGGGGGTCTCGACGCAGAACCGCACGGCCCGCGCCACGTCCTCCGCGCTCACCAGGCCCCCGGTCGCGGTGCGTTCGGCGAACCCGGCCCGGGAGTCGGCGCCGACCCCGGCGATCAGTGGTGACTCCACGAGCCCGGGCGCCACCACGTTGGCGGTCACCCCGTGCCGTCCGTACTCGCGGGCGACGGAGCGGGTGAGGGCGAGCAGCCCGGCCTTCGCCGCGCTGTAGTTGGCCTGGCCGGGCGTCCCGTACGCCGCCGCCGCGGACCCGATGCTGACGATCCGCCCGTACCCGGCCGCGACCATGGCGGGCAGGGCCTGGCGCACGCACCGGAACGGGCCGGTGAGGTTCGCGGACAGCACCTCCTCCCAGTCGCGGTCGGCCATCCGCAGCAGCGGCCGGTCCCGGAGCACCCCGGCGGCGTTGACCAGGACGGTCACCGGTCCCGCGGCCGAGGCCACGTCCCGGAAGGCGGCCCGTACGGCGTCCGGATCGGTCACGTCGACCGGTACGGCCAGCGCGCCGGGCAGTTCCTTCGCCAGCTGCCGGGCCGCGTCGGCGTCCCGGTGGTAGCCGGCCGCGACGCGCAGCCCGGCGTCCGCCAGCGCCCGGGCCACGGCCGAACCGATGGTCCCGCTCGCCCCGGTGACCAGCGCGACCCGCGGGCCGTCCGCCGGCGCCGCCCCCGCGGTACCGGGACCTGCCCCCACGACAGGTCCGGTGCCGGGGCGTGCGTCCCTGGTGTCCGGTCCCGGGCCGGGGCGTGCGTCCCTGGTGTCCGGCCCAGGGCCGGGACGGGCGCCCCTCGTGTCCGGCCCCGCGTCACGGCTTGAACCCCTCAAGTCCGGCCCCGAGCCCACCCGTTCACCCACCATCGCCGCCGCCTCCCGCCGCACGCACTGCCACCGGGGGCCGGACGCTCCCCGGCGTTCCGCCGCGCTCGGCCTGGAACGGCTGGGGTGTGCGGGCCTCCGCGTCGTTGGAGACCAGCCGCAGCCCGGGCGCCTGCCCGGGGAGGACGGCCCGGACCAGGCCGAGGAGCCGGGCGGGGGAGCCGGGGCCGAGTTCGGTGAAGTCCCGGTGCCCGGCGGCCGACGCGGCCCGGACGGCGGCGGCGAAGTCCACCGTGCCGGTCAGGCCGAGGACCAGCAGCTCCTTGACGCGGTGCGGATCGGTGGTGGCCTCCGCCGTGATGCAGGAGAACAGCGGGGCGGCCGGCGGGCGCAGCTCCACCGGCTCCAGCGCGGCGCGGAGTTCGTCGGCGGCGGGCGCCATCAGCCGGGTGTGCGCGGCGTACGGTACCCGGAGCGGGCGGATCCTGAAGGCGCCCCGGGCGCGGCAGCGCGCCGTGGCCTCGTCGAGCGCGGCGCGCTCCCCGGCGATGACGATCTGCTCCGGACTGTTGATGTTGGAGATCTCCACCAGCCCGCCGCCCGCGCCGACCTCCGCGCAGACCGCGCGCACCGCGTCCTCGCCCAGGCCGAGCACCGCCGCCATGGCGCTGTCCGCGGTGGCGCAGCGCAGCATGGCGCGGGCCCGCAGCGCGGTCAGCCGCACTCCGTCCGCGAAGGTGAGCGCGCCGGCGGCGGTGAGGGCGGCGAACTCGCCGAAGCTGTGGCCGAGGACGGCGGCCGGGGCCGGGCCGTGCCGCCGCAGTGCGGCGGCGGCCGCCACGCCGACCACGAACAGGGCGGGCTGGACGAGTTCGGGGCGCCCGTCGGGGTTCTCGTCGGTGAGGCACAGGGCGGCCAGATCTTCGTCGAGCAGCGCGCTCGCCTCCCGCAGCAGCCGCGGGGCGGTGTCGAGTCCGCGGGCCATCCCCGGGCGCTGGGCGCCCTGGCCGGGGAACATCCAGACCGTCATCTCACGCCACCGCCCCGGAGAACCAGGTGTCCTTCAGGACGGGATTCCCGTCGACGCTCGCGGTGAGGCCGAGGACGTCCCCGCCCGGCGCGGCGCCCTCCGCGCGATAGGCCTCTTCGCGGTACCCCTCCGTGCGGTATGCCTCGTCGTGGTAAGTCTCGTCGCGGTGCACGGTGAACGCGATGGTGTCGCCCGGCCGTACCGGGCGGGCGAACCGGGTCCGGACCTCGCGCCAGCGGGTCTCGTCCCCGCCGAAGAGCCGCTCGGTCACCCCCGCGGCGGCCAGCTGCAGCGTCGCCATGCCGTGCAGCACCACGCCGGGCAGCCCGGCCCGGCGGGCCGCGTCGGCGTCGGTGTGGATGGGGTTGTCGTCCCCGCTGGCCCGCGCGTAGCGCTCCGGCAGGTCGTCCGGGACGCGGGCGTGCCAGCGCAGGAGCGGCGGCCCGCGGAGCACCGCGGCCGGGGGCGGGTCGATCCTGCCCTGCCCGGTGGCGGGCCCGATGGCGAGGGTGGTGAGCAGTTCGGCCACCGCGCCGTCGGCCGCGTCCCGGAGGGTCACCCGCAGCACGACGGCCCGCTGGAAGCCGTAGTCGCCGACGGACTCGACGACGGCGTGCGCGGTGAGCCGTTCGTCCGGGCCCGGACGGCGGTGCAGGGTGATCCGCTGTCCGGCGTGCCGCACCGCCGCCGCGTCGGCGCCGGTTCCGGCGAGCGCGGACCGCACCGCCGGAGGCAGCGCGCGGCAGAGGAAGAAGGCCGGTACGGAGGTGCCCGCGAGCGGCGCGCCGGTGCCGGCGTCGGTGGCGCCGGGCAGCAGGCGCCGGAAGCGCGCGACCTCCGACGGGTCGATCGCGAACCGGTACGCCGGGGCGACGGCGCGCGGTGCGGACAGCGGCTGACTCACGGTCACGGTCCCTTCCGTTCCGCAATCCCCACGGGCCGGAGAATTGCTTTCCTGGGAATGGAAGAAGACTATGGAATCGGTACGGCTCTCAACCACCCGGAATACCGTGGTTATTTTTCGGGGATTTCCCCGGGGTGTGCCCGGCGCGCGGTCACCAGGGCCGGCAGGAGCGCTCCGCTCACATACTCCTCACGGGCCGCGCCGAGCGTTCCGAGAAGGGTCTCCGTCTCCTCCTCGCCGTAAATCGCGGCGACATCTCCGAAGAACAGCCGCATCGCCTTGAGCCGGTCGTGCAGCAGCCGGCAGGCCCAGGCGCCGACATCGCGCACCTGGATATCGGTGAAGCCGGCCGCGGCCAACTGCGCCACCCGTTCCCCGGATTCGGTGAGAAAGAAGATCTCCGGGGGATGCCGGCGGCGGAATTCCGCGGACACCGTCCGCCCGTCCGCCACCAGGCTGGCCTCCTCGGTCATCACCAGCGCGCCGCCGGGACGCAGGGTGCGGGCGGCCTCCGCGAACACCGCCGGCACATCGGCGAAGTGCGGCAGCGACCCGGTGCACACCACGGCGTCGAGCGCCCCGTCCCGCACCGGCACCGCCCGTACGTCCGCCTGCACCGGCCGGGCCTCGGGCGCCGCCGCCCCGCCGGTCGGGCCCGCCGCCGGCCCGCCCGCGCCGGACAGCTGGATGGTGCGGAACAGGCGGACGTGGTCCCAGACGAGGTCGAAGCCCACCGCCCGGCCCACCTCGACGCCGTGTTCGCGCAGGCCACGCACCAGTTCGCGGAGCGCGCCGCCGAACCCGCAGCCGAACTCGGCGAGCGCCGGAGGCGGTTGCGTGCCGTCCGTCCGCCCCAGCCGGCGCACGAGCTCCTCGACGACGAGGGCGCAGCCCGGGGCGCCGAAGTGGCCCAGCTGGTCGAAGCCGAGCGAACGCGCCCGGGCCCCTTCACCGGCCACGTCCAGGGCGCCGGACCAGGTCCGCTCCCAGTCGTGGAGCGCGTGGAAGATGCGGTGGTGGTAGTCGCCCTGCAGATCCCGCTGATGCCGCACCGTGCCGCCCATGCGTGTGCCTTCCGTCCGGTCCGTGCCGTCCGCCGCATTCCCGCTGCCGCCGTGTCCGCATACGCGTGACGCGCGTCCGCGAACCGTCTTTCGACGGCCCACGGACGCGCGTCGGCGAGGAGCGTTCCCGCTTACTCGAACTCGACCTCGGAGATGTCGAGAGAGGAGCTGGTCGTGGTGGTGGAGCAGCCCTCGTCGACGCCGATCGCGTCGAGGCTGGAAACCTGCTCGTCCACAATCTCGAACGTGATGTCTTCCATTGTTGTCACCACTTTCATTCGGGATTTCCTGGCCTTGCGGGATCCAGATTATGAAGAGAGCGCCACCGCGGGCATCCCGGATAGCCGTAGTATCCGGGGGTCAACCCCTCAGGCCAGGCCCAGCGCCGTGGCCCGCTCCACCACTTCCAGCCGGTTCCTGGCGCTGAACTTCGAGAGCAGATGCCGCATGTGGTACTCCACGGTGTTCTCGCTGACGAACAGTGCGCCGGCGATCTCCCGGTTGCGCATCCCGCGCCGCAGCAGGTCGAGGACCTCGCGCTCACGCCGGGTCAGATGGGGCGCCGGACCGGTCGCCCGCTCGCGCAGCGCCTCGGTGAACCCCCGGTCCATGACGTTCACTCCGAGGGTGTGGGCGGCCCGGATGGCGGCGACCGCCCGGTCCGGCCCGACCGACTCGTCGAGGTAGACGCGGCAGCCGCGGCGGATCCAGCGGTCGCAGCGCCGCCAGTCCCGGCGGTGGCCCAGGATCGCCAGCCGGACGTTCTCCCGCACCGCGCCCGCCACGGAGAACAGCCGCTGGATGTCCCCGTCGTCCAGCTCCGGCCCGGCCAGGATCCAGTCGGCCCGCCGCGCGTGCACGACGGATATCAGGTCGTCGCGGTCCGGACAGCGGTGTATACACGCTCCTTCGTAATGTTCCGTGGCGTTCATCGAGAGCGCCAGCCAGGTGCCGACGAGTATCACAGAGCAGTCCCCCCGCTCGGTTTCTGCCGGGGTGCGCTTGATGTCCTTGAGGGACGAGCGAGTCACAGAGTCCTCTTCCCGGAAATTGACAAACCGACTGCACTTCCATGAATTCTCTCCGGAGTGATCCGAACAGGATTCGACGACGCGTCAGTCACTCTCGGTGATGCCGAAACGGGCGTGGAAGCGGCGCAGCGGGCGCGGTGCCCACCAGTTCGCCTTGCCCATGACGAGCATGAATGCCGGTACGAGAACCCCCCGGATCAGTACCGCATCCACCAGCACGGCCAGGAACATGCCCAGGCCGAGCAGTTTGAGCACCGAGATGTCGGAGCTGGCGAGCGCGAGCAGCACTCCGCCGATCAGCACGGCCGCGGCCGTGACGATCGGTCCGGTCCTGCCCACCCCTTCGATGACTGCGCGTGTGTTGTCCCGGTGCACCGAGTACTGCTCACGGATCCGGGACATCAGGAACACCTCGTAGTCCATCGACAGACCGAACGCGGCGCAGAACATCAGCACCGGTACGGTGACGTCGAGATAGCCCGTCGAGGTGAAATCTCCCACCAGCCACTTCAGATGTCCGTCCTGGAAAATGAAGACCATGGCGCCGAACGACGCCGTGAGGCTGAGGGTGTTGAAAAGGATCGCCTTGGCCGGTACGAGCAGGCTGCCCGTGAACAGATAGAGCAGCACGAACATGAGGATCACGATGATGCCCAGGGCGTACGGCAGCCGGTCGCCGATCACCGACTTGGTGTCCGCGAACCGCGCCGCGTCGCCCGCCACATGGACGGTGCCGGGCGCCGGCATCGCCCGGACCTTCCGGACGATCTCCTCACTGCGCGGCGAGAACGCGTTGTCGGACGGCACGATGAGCAGCCGCGTCACATCGCCCCGCACATACGCCCGGGCCGGCAGGTCGGCCCTGCCCACCCGCTTGCCGTCCGCGTAGGCGCCGAGCGGGGTGTCGAGGTACTCGACCCCGTCCAGCCGCGACACCCGGCGGAAGTAGCCGGCCTGCTCGTCCGCCGGGGCGTCCCGGAGCACGGCGTGCACCGGGTTCAGCGCCCCGGCCGCGAAGTGCCGCTCCACGCTGCGCGCCGTGCTGTGCGCCTCGGCGCTCAGCGGCAGCACCCGCTCGTCGGTCAGCCCGAACTTCGCCTGGGTGAACGGCAGGCCGAGGCCGACGAGCAGGATCACCACGGGCATCGCGATGAGCAGCGGCCGCCGCGAGACCCGCTGGGCCACCCGCGACCAGAACGGCGGCCCCGGCTCGGCGGACCGCTCCCGCCGCCGGAACCCGCGCAGCAGCGGCGTGACGTCCCCCGCGTCCAGCCACCGGCCCAGCGCCAGCAGCGCGGCGGGCAGCACCACGATCGCGGCCACCCCCACCGTCAGCACCGCCGGGATGGCGGCGTAGGCGAGCGAGCGCAGGAAGTACAGCGGGAAGATCAGCAGGGCGCTCAGACAGAGCGCCACGGTGAGCGAGGAGAAGAAGACGGTGCGCCCCGCGGTCCGGACGGTGACGATCGCCGCCGTGTGCGGATCGAGCCCCTTGCCGGTCTCCTCCCGGAAGCGCATCAGCAACAGCAGGCTGTAGTCGACCGCCAGCCCGAGCCCCAGCGCCGTCGTCAGGTTCAGCGAGAAGATCGACACCTGGGTGAACTCGGTGACCCCCTGCAGAATGGCCAGGGTGAGCGCCACCCCGACCACTCCGACGAGGAACGGCAGCAGCGCCGCGGCCACCGTGCGGAAGACCAGCAGCAGCACCAGCAGGATCAGCGGCGCCGCCACCAGCTCGGCCCGGACGAGGTCCTCGTCGCTCTGCCGCTGCAGCTCCGCGTTGGCCTCGGCCTCGCCCGTCACCCCGACCTCGAACGGCGGCTGTGCACCGCGGAGCCGGGGCACGAGCCGCGCCGTGGTGTCCTGCACCCGGTCGTCGTCCCCCGACAGCCGCACCGCCACCACCGCGGAACGCCCGTCCCGGGCCCGCATCGAGGTGTCGCCGGTGGTCCAGTAGGACTCGGCCGACGCCACTCCGGGCTGTCTGCGGACGCGTTCGGTGTACGCGGTGCCGGCGGCGGCGGTGGCCGGAGTGTCGACCCGGGTTCCGGACTCGAGCAGGAGCAGCAGATGGGGCTTGGACACCCCGAACTTCTCCTGCAGGGTGTCCTCCGCGATCCGGAGGTCCCTGGTGGAGGCCGCGTAGCCGCCGTTGGAGAGGTGGTCGACCACTCCGCCGCCGTAGACCCCCGCCAGCGCGGTGAGCAGCAGGGTCGCGACCAGCACGGCACGGCGCCGGCGCAGCACGATCGCGGCGAACCGTTCCAGCCAGGTGCCGCCGCTCTGCCGGTTCGTCGGGCCGTCGAGCAGTTCCCCGGAAGGTAGCGGCTCTGTGTGCCTTGCCATGCCAGCCCCCGTAGCTATCGGCGGAGGCGTAATCATACAGGAGCGTATGTATGATCACCACGAACGCCGGAAAACCGCATGTCACCAGCGAAGACACGTTTCTGACAGTCCGTTGAATCCGATCTTCGCCGACACCTTCCGGGCGGTACGGGGCGGTCGCGGCCGGGCGCCCGGCGCCGGGCTCCCACCCCCGGACGCGCCGTGCGCCGCGGGCGGCGCGATCCCGCCCCTCGCGTCGGCTCCGGCCAATTCCGCTCGGGACGGACACGGCAGGCGGTGCTGCGCCTCCCGCCGCCCCGTGCACGTGCACGTGCAGCCAGCACCCTGGCATCCGCGATCGGCGGTGTCACGGCGGTAACTGGTCACCCTGGAGCCTGCGGTGGCGGCCTCGTTCCGGTGCGGGGGCCGGCTCCTCTCGCCGGCCCCGGCCATTCCGCGGCGGAGTCCCGGCCGCCTGGGCGGAGGGGCGTGCGCCGGGGCCCGGACGGCATGTCCGGGGCGGGGGTCGGGGCCCGGGCGGCTCCGGGGGCGGGGCGAACCGTTCCGGATCCGGCCGCCTCCACGGCGCTCCGCACCCCCGGTCGCACCCCAGTCTCCCCCCCTGCCGCACCCGCTCCGGCCAGGCCCTTTGTCAGTGGTCGCCCGTAAAATGGAGGCAGTTCGTGAGGGGTCCGATCAGCACGCCAGGAGGTCGCCGATGGCCACAACCGCAGTCACGAAGAAGCCGACCACGAAGCACCGGACGAAGCCGACGCCCCAACCGCCCGCGCCGCTGCGGAAGAAGCCGCTGCCCGCGGGCCGGCCCCGTGAGTGGTACGAGTCCCACAACCGCAAGCTGAAGGCCATGCGCCTGGTCATCGCCCTGCTCGACACGGGCGTCTACCGGACCGAGCAGGCCCGCAACCGCCGGATACGCAGCACGGCCGCCCGCATCGGCATCCACCGGCCGTCCAACACGACCTGCCGGATGGTCCGTTCACTGATCGCGGACGGGAGCTGACCACGGAGAGGGGGAGCGGTGGCGGAGGCGGTGGCCGGAGTCCGGGGGCGCCGATCTCGGTGAAGTGCGAAGCCGGCCGGCGGGAGGAACTGCTCTGCAGCCACGGCGCCATGTGATCCGCGACAACCGATGAAGCACCTGGACCGGCGGCCTGTCCCCTTTGCCGGGCGGGCCGCCGGTCTCCTGGGCCACGGGCGCGATGTGTGCGTTGCGCGCGGCGGCGAAATGGTCCGGGGGCCCGCTGCGGCGAGGCGGGCTTACGGCCAACAGAACTCACCGTGTTGACGCCGTTGTGCAGCCTTTTCGCCTTGACGGAATGCAGCGCATCATTGAGCTCGGGAAAGCCCACCGCCTGAGTGGCAATTGCGCTGCAGGCGTCGTCCGTGAGGCAAGGCGACCGTGGGAGGCGGCGCGAAGGGCCGGGTCGCGCACCTCGGATCTGTATTCAGCAGGGCCGTGAGCGGAGTTGCTCATATAGGCACTCTCTCAGCCCCCGCGCCGTCCTGGCCAGCAAATAGGGGCGCGACAAGCGGACGCAGAGTGGGCATCCATGGACAGTGGAGGTTTTCAACGGGGCCGTATAGGGGTGCGCTACGGCGCGTACGATTCGTAGCCGGCGAGTGATTTCAAGCGTCTCTGACGCCCCCTGTTCAACAGCCTATCCGGAAGCCCTTATTCATGACCACCGATCGTGAGTTACGTGTGCCGCCCCGCCACTTGGGGAGCGGAACATCGTTCACCACTTTTCCCGCCCACCTGCCACGTCGTGATTTCCTTGTCTGGGTCATTCCCATGCTGTGGACTTTCGCTCTGGGCCTGTGGGGGCTCTCGCGGCAGGGCAGTGTGTGGCGAGACGAGGCCGCAACCTGGCAGGTAGCCCAACGCTCCACGGCGGAGATCTGGCACATGCTGGGCAACGTTGACGTCGTGCACGGGTGCTACTACCTGCTGATGCACGCACTGTTTGAATGTTTCGGGCCCTGCACCCCGACCCTCCGCCTGCCTTCGGTGCTGGCCATGGGAGTGGCGGCGGCCTGTGTGGCCGTCATGGGCCACCGGCTGGGCGGCATGTGGGTGGGCTCAGCGGGAGGGATGGCGTTCGGTCTGCTTCCTGCTGTGCAGTTCTACCTCCAGGAGGGGCGGCCGTACGCACTGGTCGCAGCCGGGGCCGGTATGTCCACGCTGCTCCTCGTGACCGTGCTCCAGCAGCCTGTCCGGCGGCTGCACTGGGCCGCCTATGGCGGCACCGTCATGATGATCGGGCTTCTGAACTGGCTCTCGCTCCTGATCCTTCCGGCGCACTTGGCAACTCTGTTCTGGGCACGAGCCAGGCGCCGAGTCTGGGCAGGCTGGACGGCAGCCTCCGCGGCTGCCACGGCTGGTGTGCTGCCTTTGGTCCTCTTCAGCCGAGGCCAGGCCGCACAGGTGTCGTGGATCCCGCCGCTGACCTGGCACATGATGATCGGTCCCGTGGTCCTGCTGGCGATCGGTGGCGTCGGAGCCCTAGTGGATCGGCCC
This sequence comes from Streptomyces sp. NPDC002055, assembly GCF_040296705.1. NCBI lineage: Bacteria > Bacillati > Actinomycetota > Actinomycetes > Kitasatosporales > Streptomycetaceae > Streptomyces > Streptomyces sp. NPDC002055. Next base: position 8,603 of record NZ_JBEOXS010000015.1, on the reverse strand, counting down.
CAAGTGGGCCGACTGTCGACAGCAACTGTCGGATTACCGTTGCTGGTTGTGCCGCAGTTCGCCCTGATCGGGCTTTCCCTGTTCCAGCCGTTGTTCCTGGACCGGTACATCCTCTTCAGTCTGCTGGGTCTGGCGCTGATGATCGGTTCAGCGGTCGGCTCGGGGATACGGGCAGTCAGGCCCCGACATCCGAAGGCGGCGAAGTGGATCCTCCCCGCAGTGGTCACCCTGGCGATGGCGGCACTGCTGCCGCAGTCACTGGCCAAGCGGTCCCCCATGAGCAGGGTGGACGACGTCGTGTCTGTGGCGTCGGAGGTGCGACGCATGAAGGAGAGCGGGAACGCGGTGCTCTTCGTCCCTTCGGCACGTCGGGACACCAGATCCGTCTCGCCGGAGGCCTTCACCGGTCTGCGGGACATAGCTCTGATGGAGAGCCCGGAGAAGTCCGGGACGCTCAAGGGCGTGGAGGCAGACCCGGAGCGCATACGTGCCGCGATGCTCACCCAACGACGCATCCTGCTGGTGACGGATGCGAGTCGGGTGGCGAAGCCGGTGAGCGCCGAGCGGGACAGGGCGAAGATCTCCGTGCTCAGGAAGCACTTCAGACGCGTTGCCGATCAGCAGGTTCGGGGTCGCAGGGTGACGGTGTATGAGCGGCTTGTGCAAGCTCGCTGATCGTCGCCTTCGGCTCACTCTGCCTACCGCGGCCCCGCGCGGGACACTCCGGTGGTGACGGCGCGGGCCATGCGCAGCCGTTCCCCGTTCGCCCGCCGGACGATCTGCAGTGCGCCGGAGTTCTTCCGGATGAGCTCCCGCTGATACGCGGATTCGACGGCGAACCAGATACCGATCAGATTCGTGCGTTTCTTGCACCGGATATCGGCCGTGGCGGTGGCGACCGCTTCGGTATTGCCGTCCCCGCGCAACTGGGGATCCGCCAGCGGGGCCAACGGGTCCGGGTAGTCGTAGCCGCGCTCGGTCATGCACTCCGACCATGCCCGGGACGCCTTTTTCACCCGGGAATCCAGCCGTGACCGGTTGAAGGATTCCATGGACAGTCTCTGCGGCAGATCGAGGGCCGACGAGGCGCCGGCGGAGGAGGGCGCGGTGAACTCCCGCTCGGCCCGCCCCGCACAGCCTCCCTCGGGAACACTCTTTCCCCTGACGGTCGAGCGTCCCTTGCCGAAGAGCACTGTCTCCGCGGCGGGTCCGACCTTCGGGCGGGCAGGAGGGGGTTGCCGGCTCGGGTCCCGGTCGCCGAGGCCGTAGCCGTTCTCGGCCGCGAGTTTCGCCTCGGAGATTCCGTACCGCCGTTCCGTCAGGCTGCGCGGGCCGTATTCCCGCTCCGGCGGCTGGACGGTGTAATCGAATCCGAACCGCTCCATGCAGCGGTCGATCAGTACGACACGGGCCCGGTCCGTTTCGCGCAGCTCCTCTCGGCTGGGGAGATAACTCTCCAGCGGCATCCGCAGCTTCGTACTGGCGAGGACCGAGGGAATGCCGGTGACCTCGGGCTCCCGCCGGTCCGGGCCGGCCGTGCCGGAGGAGCAGCCGGCGGACACCAGGAGCGCGCAGCACAGTGTGAGGAGAGTCGCGGCGCGCTGTGCGGGGAGTCGGCGGCCGGGCATGGGCATGGTGGGCTCCCTGCGGAATGCGGATAGAGTGCGGGCACCGGTGCTCCGCCCAGCTCCAATGGGCGGAGCACCGGCCCCTTTGTGCCTCAGGTCGTGCCTCCGGCGAGTCGGATCAGGCGAGCCCGATCGGACCTGGTCGGGCCGGGCGTCGTCGGATCGGACCTCGTCGGATCAGGCGTAGTACGCCGACGTCACCGTGTTCTTGAAGGTGGCGCTGAAGTTGGCGTACTGGCCCGCATTGATGTAGCCGCAGCCGCCGCCGTAGTTGGCGTTCAGGCACACGTACCAGGTGAACGAGTCGCGGTTCCAGAAGGACTCGGTGTTGTTGTTGGCGGAGATGCTGGTGCCCGGGAACACGTCGTTGCTGAAGTCGGCGTCCGAGACGTAGAGGTCGAAGATGGGTGAGCGGTAGTCCGTGAGGTAGTACAGCCCGAGTTCACCGACCTCCACCACGCCGTTCTTCCCGGCGGCGTCCGCCGTGCCGGCCGTGGCGATGCCCAGACCGCCCAGAGCGGCCAGTGCCGCCGCGGTGGCGAGAGCGCGGTGCATTCTTCGTCTGATATTACCGTGCATGCTTCCCCCAGAATCTGGTGGCCGATGCGATGGAAATCCGGCCCCTTCGGCCGGACATGGCAATGGCAGCAGATACCGGGAGGTGTCATCTATTGGCCCTTGGGACAGTTCTGGGCGTGATAGGCGCAGGCGATCAGGCAGGCCTGTAAACGCGACTTGACCGCCAACTTGCTCAGAATGCTGGAAACATGGGCCTTTGCTGTTCGCTCGGTGATGCACAGCGCGCGGGAGATGTCCCGGTTCGACGGGCCCCCGGACAGCAGCAGGAGAACGTCCCGCTCGCGGTGGCTGAGCAGGCCGACCCGCTCCAGTACGGCCGTTGCGCCGCCCTCCGCCCCGTGCTCCGGGGGGAGCAGGCACAGTGCACAGATCCGGCACTCGTTGCGCGAGTCCATGGTTGCCTCATTTGCGATCCGTCGATCCATCCGAGATGTGCCAGGTCCGTTCACCGCCCCCAGTGACTCCGGGGCAGACATAGCGCGCGGAAGACGTATACCCCTACATACGCGGCGCGTATCGGCGCGTCAGGGCACACTCAGTGCGCGGGGAGCGTGACCGTCACCTCCAGTCCGCCCCCCTGGCGCGGTGTCGCAACGGCGGTGCCCCCGTGCGCCCGGGCGACCGAGCGGACGATCGAGAGCCCGAGCCCCGTTCCCCGCGCCGAGCCGACCCGGTCGTCGAGGCGGCGGAACGGCTCGAAGAGCGCGGGGACTTCGTGCGCCGCCACGACGGGACCGCTGTTGGCGAGGGTCAGCCGGACGGATCCGCCGGCGCGGCGGCAGGTGCCGCGCACCCACCCGTCGGCGGTGTTGTACCGGATCGCGTTCTGCAGAAGGTTCTGCACCAGGCGCTCCAGCAGCACCGGATCCCCCGTCAGGGGCGCCGGTGTTACGTCCCACGACAGGCGCACCCCGGCGTGCGCCGCCTCGGGCCCGGCGGCGTCCACCGCGTGCCGCACCAGGTCGGCCAGGTCCAGCGGCACCGGGTCGGCCACCGTGTGCTCGGACCGGGCCAGCATGAGGAGTCCTTCGATCAGCCGCTCGTGCCGGGCGTTCACCTCGATCAGCGTCTCCCCGAGGTGCCGGAGCTGCGGCGGCGCGTCGGGCCGGGCCATCGCCACGTCCAGCAGCGTCCGGTTGATGGCCAGCGGCGTCTTCAGCTCGTGGGAGGCGTTGGCCACGAACCGCCGCTGCCCCTCGAACGCCGCGCTCAGCCGGCCCAGCATGTCGTCGAAGGTGTCCGCCAGTTCGCGCAGTTCGTCGCGCGGCCCGGTCAGCGCGATCCGCTCGTGCAGACTGCGGTCCGCCACCCGGCGCGCGGTGGCCGCGATCCGGCTGATCGGCCGCAGAGCCCGCCCGGAGACCAGCCAGCCGATCCACAGGCCCCCCAGGGCGAAGATCCCCAGCGTCAGGGCCCCGCGGCCGATCAGCGGGTCGAGCGTGCGCCGGCGGAACTCCTGCCGGAGCTCCTCGCTCGCGGCGCTGAGCCGCTTCTTGACCGCCATGGCCTCGCGTTCGTCCCGGCCCGCGGGCGGGGGTGCCGGTGCCCCGGCCGACGCCCGGGGGCCGGGCCAGGCCGGTGCGGACGGTGCCCGGGGGCCGGGCGAGGCCGGTGCGGAGGGCGCGGGCCCGGCCTCGGCGCCGGTCGCGCTCGCGGGCATCCCCGTCGGCGGAGTGATCGGCTGGGTGGCGATGATCCGGTCGAGCATCACATAGGTCACGGTCAGCAGCGCGAGCCCGGCCAGCAGGACCAGCCCGCCGTAGAGCAGGGTCAGCCGGACGCGGATGGTCCAGGTGTTCGGCCTCATGGGATCCGGTACCCGAACCCCGCGACCGTGCGCACCACTTGCGGCGGCCCGAGCTTGCGGCGCAGGGTCATGACCGTGACGCGGACGACGTTGGTGAACGGGTCGATGTTCTCGTCCCAGGCCCGCTCCAGCAGCTGCTCCGTGCTCACCGCACTGCCCTCGCCCCGCAGCAGTTCCTCCAGCACGGCGAACTCCTTGCGGGACAGCGGGACGTACCGGCCGTCGCGGAAGACCTCCCGGCGGCCGGGGTCGAGCGAGATGCCCGCCCGGATCAGCACCGGGGGAGTGGCCGGGCGGGCCCGCCGCCCCAGCGCCCGGACCCGGGCGACCAGCTCGCCGAAGGCGAACGGCTTGGGCAGGTAGTCGTCGGCGCCGAGCGAGAGCCCGGCGATGCGGTCGCCGACGTCACCGGCCACGGTCAGCATCAGGATGCGCGTGCCGTACCCCTCGGCCACCACGGCGCGGCACACCTCGTCGCCGTGCACCCGCGGCAGATCCCGGTCGAGCACGAGGACGTCGTACTCGTTGACCCCCAGCCGGTCCAGCGCCGCCGCCCCGTCGTACGCGACGTCCACCGCCAGGGACTCCTGCCGTAACCCCTCGGCGATCGCGTCCGCCAGGAGTTCCTCGTCCTCCACCACGAGCACCCGCACCACCGGCCACCCCTCGAGTCGATTCCCGGATGGTGTGCCATCGCCCATAAGGCAGGCATAAGCACTCATCCTGACAGCGAACTTACAAACCGTTCGCTCTCATCGGCTACGGCACGGACCGGCCAAAGGGAAGGAATCCGACCATGGCTGGACAACGAACGGTACGACTCGCGGCAGCGTCCCTGCTCGCCGTCGTCCTGGGACTGACCGGGTGCGGCAACGACCACGGCCCCGGAGTGGCCACGGCCGACGGCTCGCCGACCGCCCGCGGTTCGGCGGACCCGGACGACGGGAAACGCGCCCGTGAGTACGCCGCCTGCATGCGCCGGCACGGCGTGGTGCTGGAGGAGACCTCCGAGGGACTGCCGCAGGTGGACAAGGACGGCACCCCGGTCCGGAAGATCACCGAGGCGGCCGAGAAGTGCCGCGACCTGCAGCCCGGCGGCACCGCCCCGGAGAAGGCGGCGCCCGAGGACATCGAGAAGCGCGGCCGGTACGCCGCGTGCATGCGGCGGCACGGGGTTCCGCAGTACCCCGACCCCGATCCGCGCACCGGTGAGCCGGAGATGGACGCGGAGCTGGCCGAACGGATCAAGAAGGACCCCCAGACCCCCGAGGCGCTGCAGACCTGCCGTGAACTCCTGCCCGGCGCCGGCGGATCGGCGGTGAACGGCGGATGAGGAAGACAACCCGCCGGACGCGGACCGTGGCGGCCGCCGCCGCCGTGACGGCCGTGGCCGCGGTCGTCGCCGTGGGCATCGCGGGCACCGGCGGCGGAGCCGAGCCGCCGCGCCGCGACGGCCCCGCGGCCACCACGCGTATCACCCGGCAGACGCTGACCGACGCGACCACCGTGGACGGCGAACTCGGATACGGCGCCACCACGCCGGTCGCCTCCCGGGCCGGTGGCACGGTGACCTGGCTGCCCGCTGTCGGGAGCACCGTCACCCGGGGCGCACCGCTGCTGCGGGCGGACGACCGGCCGGTGCCGCTGCTCTACGGCGCCCTGCCGATGTACCGCGAGCTCCGGACGGGCTCCCGCGGCCGGGACGTGCTCCAGTTCGAACGCAATCTGGCGGCGCTCGGCTACGTCGGCTTCGACGCCGACGAGCGGTACACCGCCTACACGGCCGCCGCGGTCAAACGCTGGCAGGCGCGCCTCGGGCTGCGCAGAACCGGATCGGTCGCCGTCGGGCAGGTGGTGTACGCGCCGGGTCCGGTGCGGATCGCCGGGCACACGGCCCGCGTCGGCGGCTCCGCGGACGCGGAGGTCCTGTCCCGCACCGGCACCGAGCGGGTGGTCACGGCCGAGGTGCGGGTGCTCGACGCCGGCTGGGCGGTCCGGGGGGCGAAGGTGCGGGTGGAGCTGGAGAACGGACGGACCGTCCGGGGCACCGTCACGGGCACGGGCACCGACGAGGGCTCCGGTGAGGGCACGCAGGACGGCGGGGACGGCAACGCGTCGGGGGGCTCGGGCGGTTCGGGAGGCGGCGGCTCCGGCTCCTCCGGAACCGGCGGCGGTTCGGGAGGCGGCGGTTCGGGAGGCGCCGGCGGGGGCGGCTCCGGCGGCTCAGGAACCGGCGGTGACGCCACCGTCCGCATCACCGTGTCCGTCGCCGCCCAGCAGGCGCTCCGCGGCCCGGAACACGCCCCGGTCGGCATCCGCTTCACCGCCGACCGGCGCACCGGAGCCCTCACCGTGCCGGTGGCCGCGCTGCTCGCCCTCGCGGAGGGCGGCTACGGCCTGGAGCTCGTCGAACCCGGGCGGAACGGCGCACCACCGCGCACCCGGATCGCGCCGGTGCGCACCGGCCTGTTCGCCGAGGGCCGCGTCGAGGTGCGCGGCGAGGGGATCAGGGCCGGCCGGACGGTGGGGATGCCCCGATGAACGTCGTCGAGCTGCACCGGGTCTCCAAGGTCCACCCCGGCGGTGTGGAAGCGCTGCGCGGGGTCGATCTGACCGTGGCCCACGGCGAGTTGGTCGGCATCGTCGGTCCGTCCGGTTCCGGGAAGTCCACGATGCTGCACATCATCGGCACCCTGGACCGGCCCTCCTCCGGCCGGGTACTGGTCGACGGGCACGACGTCGCCCGGCTGTCCGACCGCCGGGTCTCGGCGCTGCGGGCCCGCCGGATCGGCTTCGTCTTCCAGCAGTTCCATCTGTCCGCCGGGACCTCGGCCCTGGACGCCGTGGCCGGCGGGCTGCTCTACGCGGGTGTGCCGCTGCGCGAGCGGCGCCGGGCGGCCGCCGAGGCCCTGGAGCGGGTGGGCCTGGGGCACCGGCTCGGCCACCGCCCGCACCAGCTCTCCGGCGGTGAGCAGCAGCGGGTGGCGATGGCCCGCGCGGTCGTCGGCGACCCGGTCCTGCTGCTCGCCGACGAGCCGACCGGCAACCTGGACTCGGCCTCCGGAGCCGCCGTGCTGGCGGTCCTCCGGGAGCTGCACGCGGCCGGCACCACCGTCCTGGTGATCACCCATGACCGGGACGTCGCCGCCGGACTGCCCCGCCGGGTGCACATGCGCGACGGCCGCCCGGCCTCCGAAGCGGCAGCGGGCGGGGCGTCGTGACCGGGACCGGGGAGCTGGTCCAGGCGCGGCTGAGCGCCGCCGACGTGGTCCGGGTCGGCACGGCGGGCTTGCGCACCCGCCCGCTGCGGGTCGTGCTCTCCGCGCTCGGCGTGGCCATCGGCATCGCGGCGATGCTCTCGGTGGTCGGCATCTCCGCCTCCAGCCGGGCCGGTCTGGACCGGGCCCTGGACCGGCTCGGCACCAATCTGCTCACCGTCGCCCCCGGCAGCACGATGTACGGCGGCTCGGCCGAACTCCCCGAGCGGGCCGTGGCGATGGTCCGCCGGATCGGGCCGGTGCGGTCGGTGTCGGCGGTCGGCCGGGTCGAGGCGCACGTCTACCGCAACGACCGCATCCCCGTCGGGCAGACCAACAGCATCGAGGTGCTGGCGGCCCGCACCGACCTGCCGCGCGCCCTCGCCGGCCGCGTCCGCTCCGGCGCCTGGCTGAACGACGCCACCTCCCGCTACCCGGGCGTCGTCCTCGGCGCCACGGCGGCCCGGCGCCTGGACGTGCGCACCCCCGGACTCCGGGTCTGGCTGGGGGAGGAGTGGTTCAGCGTGACCGGCATCCTGGCCCCGATGCCGCTGGCCGGAGAGCTGGACGGCGCCGCCCTCGTCGGCTGGCGCACCGCGGAACGCTACCTCGGCTTCGACGGCCACCCCTCCTGCCTGTACGTCAGATCCGCCGAACCGGCCGTGGAGACGGTGCGCTCGGTACTCGCGGCCACCGCGAACCCGGAGGCACCCACCGAGGTCCGGGTCTCCCGGCCCTCGGACGCGCTGGCCGCCCGCCGGGCCACCGACGAGACGCTGAGCGCCCTGCTGCTGGGCCTGGGCGCGGTGGCGCTCCTCGTCGGGGGCATCGGGGTGGCCAACACCATGGTCGTCTCGGTCCTGGAACGGCGCCCGGAGATCGGGCTGCGCCGGTCGCTCGGGGCGTCCCGCGGGCAGATCCGGCTGCAGTTCCTGGCCGAGTCGCTGCTCCTGACGGCCCTCGGCGGGGCGGGCGGGGTGCTGCTGGGCACGGCGGTGACCGCCGCGTACGCCACGGCGCAGGGCTGGTCGGTGGTGGTCCCCTGGTGGGCGGTGTCCGGCGGACTGGCGCTGACGCTGCTCATCGGCGCCGTCGCCGGTCTCTACCCGGCGGTCCGGGCGTCCCGCATGCCGCCGACGGAGGCACTGGCCGCGCGGTGAGGGCCGTCCTCGGCGGGGCCCGACCGGCGCCGGGCACTCGCTCGGCGCCGGACCGGACGAGCCGCCGGCCCGGGGCAGTGGATCGGACGAGCCGCCGGCCAGTGCCTCCGTCGGCGGCATGCGGGACGCCCGGACCGCCGGGTAGAGACCGGCGACGGCGCCGATGAGCAGC